>PMXD01000219.1 GCA_003165895.1 Bacteroidota bacterium
AACGGAAGATTGCCGCGGTTAATTTTTTTTATTTTTTATGGGTGCCGATAGCTATCTGCATAACTTTACAATGACGCCATTATAAAGCCTGAAAATAAAGACCTTCTCCGCAGAGTCTCCCCTTTCTGTTTCATCCCGCCTTACGCGGGGCGGCTTTGCGGAATGGGGGACTCTGCGCGTAGGACGGTCGGTACTAACGCAGAGTCCCCAACCTTCGGAAGGGAGAATCGGCGAGGAAGATCTTTATTGTGCGTCACTACCCCCAATAGTGCTTACCCGCAATTGTATCTTTTTTCTTACCTGTGCCAGTGTAAGAGGCTTTCCGGTATCTTTTCTGTCCAGAAACTCATCCAGTTGTTCATCTGTAAATTTTTCACCACCTGGAATAACCATTTCCTCTGCGGTTAATTTTCTGAAGGCCCCTTTTTTTTGTGTAATGCGGATGGCTGGCCCCAGCAATTGTAATTTTTGCAGGTAATTCAACGCTTTTCTGCCAGTATTGGTTTTGTCATTAATTTCAACAAGGTATGTCATACCCCAAAGTTAAATAAAACTTATTGCATGAAGAAAATGGCAATAGGGGAAAAGCAATCCCCAAGCTACGAAGGCCAAAGTGGAGTTTACCCGGAATGTATTAGAACCCTTTCTCCCCCGGAGAGGGCAAGGCATAACTGTTCGGAAGAAAATTAATGGCTAAAGCCAATACATTCAATGGGCTGTCCCCGTTCTGAAGAACGGGGCAATAATATTGCCCCGACTTTTAAGTCGGGGATGATGGGGACTGGACTTGGCTTTAGCCATTAATGAAATTTCAATCTTCCGAACACTTATTAACCCTCTCCGAAAGAGAGGGCTTTTACCCTAACCTGCCTCAGGCGCGATAAAAGCATAAATCCTAAAAAGGATATCCTATAGCCAACTGGAAGACACCGTATTTAAACGCAACGCCATCTTTAAACTGCCACATTTCGCCCACCACCCGACGGGGGTCCCTGAGCGGGAAACCGTAATCGAAGCGGATTACAAAATAGCTAAAATCAAGCCTTAAACCGGCACCGGCATCCACTGCAAACTGGCTCCAGAAAGTGTTGAAATTGAACTGGCCATTGGGAACGGCATCTTTTTTCAGGGTCCACACGTTTCCTGCATCGGTAAACAAAGCACCCTTTAGCCATTTGTAAATGTCGAAGCGGATTTCGGCGTTGGTTTCAAGCTTAATATCACCGGTTTGGTTAAAGAAACCTACATCGGTTTTTTTACCGGTTTCGGGATTAAATACTGTTGTATCCGGCACGTAGCTTCCGGGGCCTATTTCCCGTATCTGAAAGCCCCTTAAACTGTTAGGCCCTCCAACAAAAAACTGTTTTATAAACGGAAGCGTAAAGCTGTTACCATAAGGCACACCAACCCCGGCATAGGTTCTTATGCAAAACTGGCTGTGGTTATTCATCCGTAAAAAATTGCTCCAGTCTACTTCCATCCTGAAATACTGGGCAAATGGCTTGTTGGCAATTTCATATATCGAATCGTGTTCGGTGTTGTTGGATGCTGCTTTGAAAACCCCGTCAATTACGTTGCCCGCAGTTTCAAGCGCAATGCGCAGTTTCATATATTTTCTGTCGGTATTACTTTTCGAATTGTTATAGGTAAATGTATAGCTGGGGCCAATAATAACCTGCTCCTCGAAACTGCTTTTTAAAGGCGGGTTCGAATCAAGCCGGGCAGTAAAATCGCTGCCCACTTTGGGTAGCAGGAAGAAATCCACGGTAATAGGATTTAGCAGGTGATGTTGTTGTGTGCCTTTATTCCACTCGTAGCCAAACGCGGCGTTAAAGTTGTGTAACTGGTATAGGAACACCACATTTTTACCAGTGGCATCAAAATCAAATTGGTTATCGAAGTTGTAATTAACGCTGAACCTTGTTTTAGGGTTTGCCTTTGCCGAGAAAATTTTGGCCCTGAAAGGAACTAAGAATTTGTTCATATAATAAGTAACACCTACTGCGGCCGTTACGCTCATGATTTGTACCTTCTCAGCTTTTTCGGTGGGAAACCGGATTTGTATACCGGCTGATAGGTCAACCAGTAATTGATCAGCCCTTTTAGTCAGGTTTTTATTTTTATAGTTAAGCGTGCCTGAAGCGCCGAACAGGCCTTCCGTACTTACATAAATTTCAGGCGATACGCCTGCCACTTGCTTTTTTGCAGGGGTAAGCTGCAGTGTACAATCCAGATAATTGCCATCGCGGTCTTTGGGCTTTGAATAATCTACACTTATAAATTTAAAAACGCCCAGTTGCGATAAGTGGTTAATGGTTTGCACTTCGGCATCCTTGGAGTACAACTCATTTTTCTTAAAAAATATGGATTCGGCAAGGATTTTATTCCTGAATTTATGACTGGCAGAGATAAACTTGTAATCGCCCAAAGTAACGGTATCGCGATGAATCGTGTCGCCCAGGTCAACCGAGTAATCGCTGATAATGTATATGTTGTTTAAATAAAACTGCACATGCTCGGCTGCATCATTGGGGTGATTGAGTATGATTTTGATGGTTACACTTTTGTCTTCAGCAAAGCTGTCGTAATCAAAAGTTACATACTCCCTGTTGAACAGAAAATACCCGCTGTTGCGGCACACATTTTCTATTCTGTCGCGCTCCTTTTTTAAATTGGTTACATCAATCCTGGCCCCTTTTTTCAGAAACGAACCTTTGTAATTAGCCCGCACAATAGAGTCGCAACTGGTGTGGCCTTTGGGTAGTTCAACTTCCCTGATGATCCAGACTTCATGGGGTTCAATGTTGAATATAATGGAGGTTTTTTTGTTTTTGGTTATTACAGTGTCGGTTACTGAAGCATGAAAGTATCCGTAATTAAACAGATATTCCGTCATGTTATCGCAGCTTTGTTTTACCATGGCTGAGTCATAAACAACCGGGGCCTCGCCTACTTTATCCATTACCCACTGTTTAAACTTCGTCAGTTTTTTACTATGAGATGCCGAATAGTAGAACCACATTCTTACCGGGGCAAAATTGAAAACGCGCTTGTTGGGTTTTTGTGCGGTTATGGCAGCCAGGTCTAAGTTTAATTTTTCCTTTTCTACCGCTTTGGCTTTGATTTTAATATTGAACTTATTTCTTACCAGTAAACTCTGGCCATTGGGCAGGCTTTTAGCTATTTTACAGGAAGGCAAAAGCGAAACAGAGCAAATGAAGGTGGCAAAAAGTATAAATGTTCTCCCAAAATTCTTCACCATCAGTTTTTATCTTTACGCCGAAAGCAATTAAGTTTTATAATATATCCGGCATACACCATCGGATGTTTTTAACTTTTAGTCAAAACCTGCCAACCGATGGTATATTTGCATTTCAGATTGCATACCCTATAATTGATAATGCCAACCTGATTTTAATCCCATGATATCCAAACAGCAACTTAGTTTTGTCCGCTCGCTGCATCAAAAAAAATATCGCCAAATGTATGGCAAATTTTTGGTTGAAGGCGACAAGTTGGTCCGCGAACTGCTTGCTTCCTCCTTTAAAGTTGATGCCATATTTAAAACATCGTCCTGGAATTATGCTAATCAACGGGACAAAATAGAGCTTATTGAAGTAAGCGAAGAAGATTTAAGAAAAATTTCGACGCATGAGAACCCGAACCAGGTTTTAGCGGTTGCCCACATACCGGCACGGAACACCGAAATTTTAGAAAACCCGCTGGCGAATGGCCTTTACTTAGCCTGCGACAAGCTGAGCGACCCCGGCAATGCCGGCACACTGATACGAACGGCTGATTGGTTTGGGGTAGAAAATATTTTCTTTTCGGAAAACTCTGTTGATATTTTTAACCCGAAGGTGGTAAGCGCTGCCAAGGGTTCGCTGTTCAGAGTAGCCTGCCACTATGTGGATTTAAAGCAGATTTTCAGCAGTAATGCGCACCTGCCGGTATATGGTGCTTACATGGATGGTAAAAGCATTTATAAATATCCGGTTAACCAAAACGCAATATTGGTGATAGGAAATGAAGCCAATGGGATAGGTGAGGAGCTGGCTCCTTATATTACACAAAGAATATCCATCCCTAATTTTGGCGGGGCTGAATCTTTAAACGCAGCAGTGGCAGCGGGTATAATTTTGGGTGAGTTTAGAAGGGCGATTGAATAAAAAAGCGTCATTGCAAGTAAGCACCCTTGCCCCAAGGGTTGTTACTTACAATGACGCCGTTACAATCACTTCAAAATGAAGACCTTCCCAGCCGAGTCTCC
>PMXD01000095.1 GCA_003165895.1 Bacteroidota bacterium
GTTGCAGGCCCGGCAGGTTCAACAGGTCTTAACGGTATAACAGGTGCTACCGGTTCAATAGGTACACAAGGAGTTACAGGAGCAACAGGTTCAGCAGGTGCTGTTGGATTAACGGGTGCAATCGGAGCTATGGGGCCTTCAGGTGCTGACGGAGTTACCGGCCATACCGGCGCCAGCGGTGCAACGGGCTTTACCGGTGCCGCCGGTGCTACAGGAACTGCCGGGGTAACCGGTGCAACGGGTGCAAATGGTATTACAGGTACTACCGGTACAGCGGGAGTTACAGGCGCAACCGGCGCCGCAGGGGTTACCGGTGCTACAGGTAATATTGGTTTAACCGGCGCCAGCGGTGCTATTGGTGCAACGGGTACCACAGGTGCTAAAGGTGGAACCGGTACTACGGGTGTTGGCACAGCCGGTGTTACCGGGCCAACGGGAACAGGGGGGATAACCGGGCCTACCGGTTCAAGCACTGCTACCAACGCATGGGGAGTTACAGGAAATGTTGGAACGGTTGACGGGGTTAACTTTTTAGGTACCATTGATAATATCCCGTTTAATATGCGTGTTAACGACCAGCCTTCGGGCAGGATAGAACCTGCGGGCCTGTTGGATGTCACAGCTTTTGGATACCAGACTTTAACCGGTAATACCGGCGATGGCAACTCAGCTTTTGGTATGCAGGCCCTGCAAAACAACTCTACCGGAGTAAGTAATACCGCTATGGGCGATCAGGCGCTCAATGCAAATATCACTGGTTCTAATAATACTGCCTTTGGGTATCAGTCCATGTTTACAACAAATACCGGTTTTCTTAATACCGCTGTGGGTTATCAGACGCTATATAACAACCAGAACGGTATTTCCAACACTGCCGTTGGTAACCTGGCGTTAACTTCAAGTTCTTCGGGTAACTATAACGTTGCTGTTGGGGCCAGCGCACTTGCGGCCAACGGTAATGGCAACTTTAATACTGCATTAGGTGTAGCTGCGTTGAGTACTAACGGAAGCGGGTCAGGTAACGTGTCGGTGGGTTACCAATCTATGTATAATAACAATGCTACCGGTAATGAAGCGATAGGCTATCAGGCTTTGTACAACAACGCCTCGGGTACTTTTCTTACCGCCATAGGGTATCAAACTCTTTTTATCAATACCACCAGTAGTATAAATACTGCTGTTGGCTACCAGGCGCTTTATGGTAATACAACAGGTTCCGATAACCTGGCAAGTGGTTATACAAGCATGTATACCAATACAAGCGGTGCTTATAATGCCGCGTATGGCGATTTTACCCTTTATTCAAATACGAATGGTATACAGAATACTGCTATAGGCCATGTTGCACTCTATACTAACAGTTCGGGTAATTCAAATACTGCCATCGGTTATAAAACGCTGTATTTAAACTCAACAACGAGTTATCTTACAGCGGTAGGTAACTCGGCTTTATATAGTAACACTTCCGGTGCAGGTAACACCGCTGTTGGCGATTCAGCTTTATTTGCCAATACCAGTGCCGCCGGCAATACAGCAATCGGAGCCACCGCCCTGGGATACAATACCACCGGCACGTTTAATACAGCCGTAGGGTTTAACGCGTTGTTTAATAATACTACAGCAACCAGTAATAATGCCTTTGGTAATGACGCCTTGTATGCCAATATCACCGGCATCTATAACGTAGCTATAGGAAACTCTGCATTATACACCAATAGCGGAGGTAGTTTTAATACGGCTATAGGGGTAACCGCCCTCAGGGATAATACCATTGCCAATTATAACACCGCAGTGGGATACCAGGCCATGTATAATAACATGGTCGGAGCTAGTAATACAGCAATTGGCACCTATGCGATGTTATCGAACGTTTCGGGCAGCGATAATACTGGTTCGGGGTATTATGCACTTTATAAAAATACTACCGGTAATAATAATACGGCTACGGGTTATTCAGCTTTGGCAAGCAGCACCACCGCTTCAGGTAATACGGCCAATGGCTACCAGGCTTTAAATGCCAATACTACTGGCGGGCATAATACTGCCATGGGAGTCAATTCGCTGGTAGCCAATAATGGTGGCATCTGTAATTCTGCCCATGGTTATAACTCCTTGTTTAATAACACCAGCGGTAATTTTAACTCAGGCTTTGGCGATAGCACCCTCGCCAGCAATACAACCGGCAACGGCAACGCAGCCTTTGGGGACAGCGCTTTGGTAAGTAATACTACAGGCAGTAATAATACTGCCATTGGCCAGGCTGCCAATGTAAGCAGTGGCATACTTACCAATGCATCGGCTATTGGGGCTTATACGGTTGCTACTTTAAGTAATACCATGGAGTTTGGAAATGTAAGCGTGGTGGGTTGGGGCTTTGGGGCTGCGGTGCCTGTGGCGACAACAAAAGTATTTATTGTGGGAACCACCGCAACCAGTGGTAACGGCGCTTTTTTAACCGGGGCGGGTGTCTGGACAAATATCTCAACCCGCGATAAGAAAGATAACTTTACAGAATTAGATAAATCAGAAGTGTTGGAAAAAATAGGAAGAATGGAGGTAAGTAAATGGCGCTATAAAGGTTCTAACGAATATCACATAGGACCGATAGCGGAAAATTTTTACGACTTATTTGCTGTAGGAGTTGATAATAAATCCATTTCAACTATAGACCCTGCCGGCGTGGCTTTAATAGGTGTACAGGCTTTGAAGGTTGAGAACGATGCTTTGAAGCTGGAGAACAGCAATTTAAAGAAGATGATGGAGGAACTGGCAAAGCGGGTTGAACTATTAGAGAAGAAGTAATTAAAATTTAGAACTAGCAGGCCTGTACCAAAATTGGCAGTATCATTTATAAACCTGATTGGAAGAAAGTTAAAGCCTGTATGGCTTTAATTATTGCTATATGGGGGCTAAGGTTTTTATATGATGTTAAGTAATTATTAACGCATCTTATTTGTCGTAACATACTATTCCCCGCTGCATATTAGCTATACCTGCGTAAATGCTTATTCTTGCCTCCTCAAAAAATAAAAACTATGCGCAAACAGGTAACCTTTATTTCGTTTATTGCTATTGCAATTTCGCTGGTTTTGTGCAGTTACCGCGAAGGGCCTGCTACTTATAGCGGTTGGGATTGCACAGGGGCTGAAACAGGTTTAAGTAACCGCGCAGGTTGCAGCACTGGCGGCGGATGCCATGCAAGTGCAGCTACACCTGCAATTACTGTAGCCCTTGAACTGGACTCGGCTGGAATACCCGTTACCAAATATGTGGCCGGTAAAAGTTATACGGTAAAAATTACGGGCACTAATACCGGTACTACCAACCAACCTGGTTTTGGTTACCAGATTAGTTGCATAAGGGGCGCTGTTGCGCAGGTTACGCCTGCCAGTGCAGGTACCTGGGGTACACCTCCGTCCACATCACAGCTGGCAACGCCACAGGCTAATAATTTTGTGTTAAATATTATTGAGCACGAAAGTGTGATACCACCTACAACCGGTACCGGTAGCACCGGAACTACTTATGTAAGGGTGGTTCCATGGACGGCCCCGGCTACGGGTATTGATACGGTTTCTTTCTGGACGGCATTAAACGCCGTAAATGATAATGGCCGCGCTGATGCCGGTGACCTTTGGAATACCAATCACCTTGTAGTTACTGCTGAAGATTCTCTGGCGGTAATTCCTAATGGCATTGCATCTGTAACAGAGGGCAATCTTATAAAGGTGTATCCCAACCCGGTTAACGATGTATTGAACCTTCAGTTTGATAATGCGCAAAACGGCAGCTACGATGTATTGGTTTATAATGTAAGCGGCCAGGTAGTTGCATCTGAGAAGGTGGACTTTAATGCTAATTCGAATAGTACAAGCCTGAATACATCGGGCTGGGCGCCGGGTATTTACTTTGTAAACCTTCAGGCAGACAAAATACAGCAGGTTATCAAAGTAGTTAGACAATAACAAGAGGCAGGAAATTTATTCCGCCAGATAAATATTTGTTACAGGAGTACCGGGGCTGGTACAAAGTGTACCAACCACCGGCTAGTTCCCCTATAAGAGTTTATAGCAGGCAGGCATAGCAATAACGCCGAACCCACAAAACTGGTTCCTTTGTTTTTTTTAATATTTTTTTAACGCGAATTGATGTGTTCCTGTTCCTTACTGCCATTATGTCGAAAATAGCAGATGTGTTATAGACAAGGCTTTGCAAAAAAAGGTTGCATAGTTTAAAGAATGATTAATCAACCGGCATATTATATGCCTGCTTTAAGCAGTAAGGCGATTACTTTTTCTTCTATCAGGTTGCGGACATTTCTGAATTCTGTTTCTTCCATATTGCGCGGGTCCGGAATGCTCCAGTCCTCGCGGTTATGTGCAATTACAAAAGGGCAGGCATCGCCGCAGCCCATGGTTACCACGTAATCGAAAACAATATCAGGCATAGCCGTTAAAGGTTTCGACTGGTGGGTTGACAAGTCGTAGCCAAGTTCGCTCATAGCAGCAATTGCTTTGGGATTTATTTTACCCGATGGGGCTGAACCGGCACTATAAGCGTTTACGGCATCTTTGCCGTGTATGATGGCAAAAGCCTGTGCCATCTGGCTGCGGTTGCTGTTTTCGATACAGACGAAGAGGATGTTTTTTTTCATATTAATTGCAACAATCTGGCCCGCAACATGATTTTTGCTCCGTTGGTTTTTCGGCATAAAGTGTAATACTGAAAATGCCGCAACCTTTATTTTTGTAATGTGCTATCATTTCGGCGGCCATAAACCGAAGCAAAATATCATCCGGTATAACAATAGGTTTTTCTTTCTGAATGGTAATATTTTTAAACCCTGCGTTTGCCACAATCTGCAAATACTTTTCTTTTTGCAAAGCACCTGCAACACAACCAGCATACATTTCGGCGCTTTTGGTCAGTTCTTCGGGCAGATCGCCCACCAATACCACATCGCTGATACTGAAGTGGGCACCGGGTTTCAGAACCCTTAAAATTTCACTGAAGGCCTTTTCTTTATCGGGCACCAGGTTCAACACGCAGTTGCTTACAACTACATCTGCCATATTTGCGCCAACCGGCATCTTTTCAATATCCCCTGTCCTGAATTCTACATTATGAAAATTCAGTTTTTCAGCATTAGCCCTGGCCTTCTCTATCATGGCTTCAGTAAAGTCAATACCAATTACTTTGCCTGTCTCTCCGGTTTCGTGGCGGGCAATAAAGCAGTCGTTACCTGCGCCACTGCCGAGGTCTATTACCACATCACCCTTTTTAATTTTTGCAAACTGAGTGGGCAGGCCGCAACCTAAACCCAGGTCAGCTTCTGCTTTGTAACCGGAGGTTTTGGAGTAGTCGTCAGTCATAATATTATAAACTTCGGTTGAGCAGCCCCCTGCTCCGCAGCAACTGCTTTGATTGGTTTCTTTATTCTGCAAAGCTATTTCGGTGTATTTTTGCTTTACAGTTTGTTTTAAGTTTTCTGAGGTTTCNNGGTTTCCATAAATATTTATTTTATGATTAAATAGTTAGCAGCAGTTGCGTTTTGTTTCAAAGCTTTTGGCATGGTTAAAAAACGATGCAAAAGACTTTTCAAATTTTTCGAATACCTTCCAGTTAATGCAATAGCATGATTTGGTGCCGTCTATAGTTCCGCTTAATACCCCCGCATTGAGCAACTCCTTTAAATGCTGAGAAACGGTTGATTGGGCCAAAGGCAGTACTTCAACTATTTCTCCGCAAATACAGGTATCATGTTTGGCAATTTCTTTAAGGATGGCAATACGCGCAGGATGGCTTAACGCTTTGGCTATATCAGCCAGGTCAATTTCGTCCTTGTTAAACTCATGTTTTTTGTTTTGGGCCATTTACTTTATCCTTTATCGCAAATATACGATAAATGAATTAAGACAACCAAATTTTTTTGAAACTTTTAATTTCGGTAATCAAACAAACCTTCTTACTGAAGCTTTATAATTGGTGTAAAGCTGTCCGTGCATTTTTAGTAAAAAATCTTCTTCAACCCTTACCTGCACCTGTATTAACAGGTAGCCTGCTACCATTAGCAACAATGTGAAACCATTGGGTGTAACCATAAACAAGCCAATGACAGAGGCCAGCATGCCTGCATAAATAGGATTGCGCGAGTAGCTGAAAATGCCTGTTGTTACCAACTCGGTTTTTTGCTGCTCGTCAATACCCACGCGCCACGATTTTTTCATATTGCCTTGTGCCATGTAGGTGCCTACCAATGAAGCGGCCAGTATTACTAGGCCGAAAATTTTAATGGCATTGATGTTGAGATAATCTATGGGCAGAAAGTAATGGTAGCCGTTAGGGTAGATGCAATAGGCTACGGTATAAGCGCAAAGCAGCGTCATCCAGATGCCGAAGTATTTACCAATCAGGCCATGGAGGTCGTCTGAGAAGGTTAAGAGTACCGGATTTTTGCCGATTTGCCTGCGCACATCCCAGGCGCGGATAATGATGAGGAAAAGGAAATATAAAACGCAGCAGGTGGGTAGAATGTATCGTAAATATAGGTTCATAGGATTTGAGTTTAGTGATTATGGGCTAAAGGTAATTATTATAATTAGATTAGCCTAATTAAATTATTTAGGTAAGGCTAATAAAAATTATCGTTATGAGAAGGCTTTACGACTGAAGTAATCCCAATAGGCAATGCCATTAAGTTAAGGCAAATCGCGAAGCGATTTGTTGCGTTTTCCCCTCTGGAGGCTTGCCTATGCACACATCTTTTTTAAAGATNNAAGATGTGTGCATAGGCAGGCTCTCGAGGGGGGAAAACGAAGTGTGGCTGTTTGACTACATCCTTCCTCGCAGAGTCTCCCCTTTCCGGCTTTGCGGAATGGGGGACTCTGCGTATTGGCTGTCTACCTAACGCAGAGTCCCCAACCTTCGGAAGGGAGACTCTGCGAGGAAGGTCCTTTATTCTGCGTCACCACGATTTTTTCCCTTGCCACAAGAGTGCTTACTCGCAATGACGGGAAATTTAAAGAATGGCGCTTTCGCGGCAGTTAAAAACATGCATAAAGCTTTGCAGAAAATGGAGTTTGTATTCTTCAAAGCTAACCTCGCGATTGAGTTCTTTTTGCAAGGAGGTAACCCCTTTGCCTTCAAGCCCGCAGGGAACTATTTTATCGAAATAAGAGAGGTCGGTGTTTACGTTAAAGGCCAAGCCGTGCATGGTAACATTGCGGCTGGCTTTAACGCCTATGGCGCCTATCTTGCGGTCGTGCGGGGTGCCATTGGTATTGCGCAGCCAGATACCTGCTGCATCTTCAATACGTTCGCCTTTAAGCTGATAAGGTTGAAGTGAATTTATTATCACTTCTTCAATGTTCATAATGTATTGGGCCACGCCCATGTGCAGGCTATCCAAATCAAGTATGGGATAAACAACCAACTGGCCGGGGCCATGGAAGGTAACATCGCCACCGCGGTTAACATGGTAAAACTCGGCGTGGAGGTCGGCATCGCTTACCAGTATGTTTTCGCGCTTACCGCTTTTGCCTAAAGTAAATACCGGCGGGTGCTGGCAAAGTATCAGGTAGTTTTGGGTGGCTTCGCCCTTTTCTTTGGCAGTTACATTTTTATGGAACAACTCTTCCTGTAGTGCAAGCACTTGCAGGTACGGCTTAATGCCGGTATCAATTACCTGAATGTTATGTAGTAACGCTGTTTTCATTTTCCGGGAGCCGCATTTTTTTTCAGGCCTTTTATTTTTTTCCTTAATATGATATTCCTGATAAAATCATTCTCGGTTTTAATAAACGCCGGGCCGCCATCAAATTTATCGTAATAAACTTTTTCCAGTTGCTTGTTCAATTGTTCAACTGCTTTAACATAACCCCCCAGGTAAACCGTCGCGGCAAACGGAAAGGGCTCCTGCAACTGGGTAAAAGTAGTATCAAGAATTACAAGTGCGCTTGAACTGGCCGTTGAGTTGGATGGCTCGGTAGTATAAACGCCGGAGTAATGGTATTCATCAACCCGCTCGTTTGAGGTGTAGGAACCATACTCAGCAATCAGAAAATACTTTTCTTTTAGTTTGATGCTGGTGTCGGGCTGCAGCTTTTCGTTTAAAAAAATACCAGGTTCACGCCTCAGTAATGCATCGCTGTTTTTGGCGTAAATAAAATATACTTTGCAGAAGCTGAAATAGTATTTGAATGCATCGGCAATATTTTGGTTCAACTGTACACGGTCGGCAACAATTTTATCTGCCAGTGCATTTTGTCCGGCTTTTCTATAGGCATCAACCGATTTGTCGTTGGTTTTTAAACGCACAATAAGCGCACCGTGTTTAAGTCCGTAAATTTCATGTGCCGCTTTAAAGAAATTGTCATCGGGCACTGTTAGGGTAGTATCTGCCCCGCCGGCATTACAAATGCTTCTTAAAATCAAAAAGAAAATAATATAGAGGCCCCGCATTTACTTAAAGTCTTTAGCAATTTCTTTGGGCACAAATTGTCCCACTTTACCTTTGCCCCTGATAATTTCGCGCACAATGGTTGAGGATATGGAAGATAGCTCAGGCCGTGCAAGAATCAAAATGGTTTCGAGTTGCGGAAGCATATCGTGATTGAGGTGGGCAATGGTTTTTTCATACTCAAAATCGGCTGAACTACGGATGCCGCGCAACAGATAGTTGGCTTTTTTCTTTTCGCAAAAATTAACGGTAAGGCCCTCGTAGCTTTCTACTTTTATTTTCTTCTCGTTTTTAAACACCAGTTCAATCCATTTTATGCGTTGTTCTAACGGAAACAATGCCTGCTTTTGCGAGTTACTGCCAATGGCAATAATTACTTCGTCGAAAAGTGGCAGGGCGCGTTTTACCACATCAGCATGGCCGGTGGTAATGGGATCGAACGAGCCGGGGAATACGGCAATTTTTTTGCGAAATATAGGGGCCGTTTTTTTTGTTGCCATTTTTTCTGTGTTATAATGCGATGTTATAAGCTAATCTTCAGGTTCGACCCCTCTGGGGTCGTATATTTATTATTGATTTACTGCTATAAATATGCGACTCCTCCGGAGTCGTGTCTTCTTAGCTTAGTTACGTTGTATTAGCATCTGGCTCATCTTCATTTGTTTGTTCATCTTCATTTTGATGCGGCACTTCGTTCACAAATATAGAAAAGATGGTAGTTCCGTAATTTTTGCTGCGGTAAAAGTGCGGGTGCTTTTCGAAGTTATGGTCGGGGTTATGTTCCAATATAAACCAGCCCTGTCCTTCTACCAGTTTGTAATGAAAAATTAGGTCGGGTAAAGTATCCAGGTTTTCGAGCGGATAAGGTGGGCCGGCAAATATTACATCGTATTGCTGGTGGCAGTTTTGAATAAAATCAAACACATCGCGCTGAAATACTTTTAACCCTTTAAGCTTCAATTCCTCAACCGTTTTTTTTATAAAAGCAGCGCAACGGGGAAAAATTTCAATGGTAGTAATATCAGTGCAACCGCGCGAGGCAAACTCGTATGATATGCTGCCGGTGCCGCCAAAAAGGTCGAGCACTTTAATATTATCGAAATTGAAATTGTGGTTGATAATATTGAACAGGCCTTCTTTTGCAAAATCGGTGGTAGGCCGGGTTGGTATATTTTGCGGCGGCTGAAAGCGGATTGCCTTCAGCTTGCCTCCTATAATTCTCATGTGCCCAGGTTGTAAAGATTAAAGTGAAGATGTTTTGGAAAAATATCGAAAGCCCTTGAAAAATGAAGGTTCTCGGGTGTGCGTATAAAGCTGATAAAACGGAAATAGCGATAGCAAACGTCGTATATTTTAGATTCGATATCTACTTCGCCGCTTAATACCAGTTCTGTTTTTTCGCGGTCAATATTCAACTGGTCGCAGCAGAGCAGCAGAAAGTAGATGAAATCTGTTTGTGTTTTAAAATCGTACCGGTTCATAATCTGCAGGTTGCCTGCTTCGTTAAATGCCAGCACATCAAAATGGTTTTGCTCAATATTTACAAATATTTTTTGCTGGCCCTTTTCAATAAAATCAGGCAGGCTGTTAAGCAGCGACGAGTTAATGTGCAGTATAGATGGGTTGTTGAACAGGTTTTTCAATTTGTTGGCCAACGCCTCGTCAACCTCATAAGCCATGTTAAGCCCCAGCCGGGTTATGTGCTGGCTGAAACCGTTGTTAGATTCCTTTGTTGGAAAGGTGAAGGTATCGGGCAGCAGGGTGTAAGCGCTATCGAGGCCAATAAAGGTTTTAGAGAAGGCCAGTTGCAGGATGTCGTCTTTTTCAAAAATTTTCTCCAGCCGCTGGCAAAGTTCGGTAACATTGGCAACGTGGTGCAAAGTATATTGGCCAAAAAAGATGATTTGGTTATGCGATGTTGACTGAACAAAATACCGGATATGCTGCGTGCTGATGCCCATTTTAAGTACCAGCGACGAGGGTAACAGGGTTGAGTGCACCTCGCCGATACTTACAAACGCATTTTTAATCTGGGCCGATAACATGGTGCTAAGTTAAGTTTGTTATCAGTTAGTTGTTAGTGATTTGGAGGGTTTGTTACGAAATGGCGGATGGACGGGCGAATAATACAAAAATCCGGAAATGCNNGACACTAAGAACACAAAGAAAATGCTTTAAATTTTTTGACTTTTGGGGTGAAAAGCACTGTATCGTAGCCGCAATTTTTAAAAAATAACTTAGTGTCTTAGTGCCTTTGTGGCAAGAATTAGTTCTGGTTCTTGCATTTTAAATGTATTATTAATGTAATTTAAAACAGCTTCTAAGTGTCAGACACCTTTATTTACCAATAACTTTATTATGTTTGGAAAGTATGAAAAAAATGGAGGCGCGCAATCCTGCGTATAAGGAATATGTGCAACTGAAAATAGCGGGGAACAAATTTATGAGCGCTATTGGCCTGAAGTTTACCACTATTGAACCGGGTCACCTGGAGGGCGAAATTGATTTTAAGGAGATGCTGGAGCAGCAGAACGGGTGGCTTCACGGTGGAGTAACTTCGGCCATATTAGACGTTGTGCAGGGGTTTGCCAGTTACACCATGGTGGAAGAAGGCCAGCAGGTGTTTACGGTTGATGCCCGGGTATCATACTTTAACCCCGGTACGGCAACGAAATTTTTTACCCGCGGCGGCGTTGTTAAGCCTGGTAAGCGTTTTCATTTTTGCGAAGGCGAGGTTTATTATCTGAAAGACGATGGCTCTGAGGTAACTGTGGCCAAAGGAAGTGCTACAATGGCGGTTATTTGATGTTATAATAATGAAGTTAATCATGTACTTAATTTAAATTGCGCGGTAATATTGATATGTGGTTTGTTTTGGCAGTGTTTGTTCATTTTCTAATTAAAGGGTTTGGCGCAGTTAAAGGCTACATATAAGGAAATTCTTGCTATCTCGCTTCCGCTTATTATAGGCAACACGGCATGGACCAGCAACGGGGTGTTTGATACCATTTTTGTTGGTAACCTGGGCAAAGTGCAGCTGGATGCTATCGGCTTTGCCAGTATTTTTTATTCGGTGTTGTTTATGATGGGTTTCAGCTTTACGCGTGGTACGCAAATACTTATTGCGCGGCGCATGGGCGAACTGAACAAGCACGAAGTGGGGAATATATTAGATACCACCATGGTTTCTATGCTGGCCTTTGCAGTTGTGTTTTTTGCGTTGATTAAAATCTTCTCGCATCAGATATTGGGTTTTATGCTTACCGACCAGCGCATAATTGAAAAGTGCGAGGTGTTTTTAGATTACCGTATTTGGGGCTTAATACCCAGTTTTTTAAGCTTTGTTTTTATTGCCTTTTATTCCGGCATTGGTAAAACAACCATATTGGCACTGTCGGTGGCGGTGATGACTTTTTTCAACATTTTTTTGAATTACGGCCTTGTTTACGGCAAATTCGGTTTGCCTGCTTTTGGTATAGGTGGTTCGGGCCTGGCTTCCAGTATTTCAGAAACGCTGGCGGTGTTGGTGCTGCTGGGCGGAACTTTTTATAAAGGCCGGTTTCACGAATTCTTTCTTTTCAGGTTTAAAAAGTTTGATGTGCAGTTGCTGAAACAGATGAGCAACATTGCGGTGCCGCTGATGTTGCAGTCGTTAGCTGCGGTGGGTGCGTGGCTGGTTTTGTTTGCCCGTATTGAAACGGTGCTGGGGGCTGATGCACTGGCTATTTCATCTATTTTCCGCCAGCTGATATTGTTTTTCACTATTCCATCCTGGTCGTTGGGTTCTACTGCAAATACTATTATCAGCAATATGGTTGGGCAGGGCGATTTTAGCGGGGTAAGGCTGGCTATTAAGCGTATTAGTATTGTAAGCCTTGGCTTTGCGCTTCTTTCGTGCGGTATTATTTATGTTTTCCCGCATTTTTGCATTGGCATATTTACCAGTAAACAGGATTATGCATTAATACCTGAAGCTACCCGCATAGTACCGGTAATATTTGTGGTGTTTATACTGATGTCGTTCAGCAATATTATTTATAACGGGGTAATAAGCGTGGGTGATATTTATATTGCTTTAGGCATACAGGTGGGTGTGGTGGCTCTTTATATTATTTACTTCTCTATTATGTTTAAGATGCCTTTTATCAATACTTTCTGGATATGGACCAGCGAGTGGGTTTACTGGGTGTCTATTTTAGGGGCTTCGTTGTTGTTTTTCAGGTATAAGCATTTTAAGATTGTTGATTTATGATTTATGATTTATGNNTCATAATTCATAAATCACAATTCATTGACTATTTTTGAGGGTATGGAAGAAAATGTGCTTAGTTACAGCCACGTAAATATTTACCAGGGAAAGGACCTGGTTTTGAGTGATGTGAGTCTTGACATTGGCGAGGGTGAATTTATTTACCTGATAGGCAAAACGGGCACCGGCAAAAGCAGTTTGATGAAAACTATTTATGGCGAGGTGCCCATAAAGGAAGGGGAGGCAAAAATCTGTGGCTACGACCTGAAGAAACTGCGCCGCAGCGACATGCCGCAGTTGCGCCGTAAACTGGGTATTGTATTGCAGGATTTTCAGTTGTTGAACGACCGTAATGTGCATGATAACCTGGATTTTGTTTTGAAAGCCACGGGCTGGAAGGTGAAGAAGAAACGCGGGGAGAGAATTGAAGAAGTATTGAATGAAGTGGCCCTGGCGGGGCTGGATGATAAAATGCCTTTCAGGTTATCGGGTGGCGAGCAGCAGCGACTCGTAATTGCCCGTGCACTGCTTAATAACCCCATCCTGTNNGAGATTTAGAGGGGCTGGATTTTAATAAACATTTTCCTCGCTAATTCTCCATTGCTTCTTAATTCAATAAAATATACGCCGGGGCTTAAATTTTTTACATCTGCTTCTGATTTAAAGGGCATGGTTTGGATTATGCGGCCGTTTACATCATAGATGGTGGTGGTTTGGGGTTGTATGCCCTGCCTACCGGCAGGCAGGTTTTCGGGTTTAATAAATAGCTGGCCGGTGGTAGGGTTGGGGTAGAGCGTTATGGTGGAGTTACCGGTTATTTGCTGCAGGCCCAGGCAATAAAGGAAGTTTACATAACCCACTGCCGTTTGGCTGCAACCATTTCCATCTGAATAAAAGTAGCTGATGGTATCAATTACATGCCCCGCCAGCAGCAGCGAATCGGCGTACAGGCTATCGTTGCTTATACCGGCGCCACTAAAAATACCACCGGCAGGGATACCAGCGGCCGATATGGATATTACATTGGGATAATCGCCGTGGCACCAGTATGCGGTGGGTTGTCCGCTGGATGCGTCTAATAAATTAAGCGCGTACAGGGCATCCCAGTTTAAGCTAACCGCTAATGCGGGTTTTACCGTAAGGTTTAAGTTAACGATACTATCGCAACCCAGCGAGCTGGTAATGGTGTCGGTATATTTACCGGTACTATCGTAAGGGGTATTGCCAATGTAGAAGGGGTTGGTGCTGCAAATAGTGATAGTTATGCTTTGGTGCAAAATAAGGTTAACAGTAAGGTTAAGTGTTATAATGCTATCGCAGCCACCGGTGGCAGTAAGTGTATCGGAATAAGTGCCGGACTGGTAATACCAGGTGTGGCCAAACTGAGCGCTATCGCCCTGGCAAATGGCCAGGTTTTGTATGGTGGTTAAGGGCGATTTTACGGTTAGCAGGATGGTTACAATGCTATCGCAACCACCGGCGTTGGTAAGGGTATCGGTATAGCTGCCGGTTTGTGTGTAAACATTACCTGCCAAACGGAAAGTATCGCCGGAACATATAGCGGGGGCTATGGAATCGGTGGTGGGCTGGCAGTTGGCTGCAAAGGTGTTATTATACATACTTAGCAGCAATAAAGTAATGATGCAGGCGGATGAGTGGAAGTATTTCAAGGCGTTTATTTGTATAAATATAAGGGTTGTTTTTAAAAACGTAACAGTCGGCCTCATCCTCTGCCTGTCGGCATCTCCTTCTCCATCGAAAGCAAGCTTCGCAAGCATACGATAGAGATGGAGAGCGATACGGTTTGGTGCGGCCGGTTTATAGTTTAGGTATATAATTTTTAGTTGGGGGGATTTAACTGAAAACTTTAAACTGTAGACTGCAAACTGATTTTTCTTTTCAAATATAAAGATTGTTTTTGTTAAACGGGGCGGGTTTTCGTAAACGAGGTGGTTGGGGGTGTAAGTGTCTCTTTGTCTGAATCAGGATTTAGTGCAGATTTTAGAATGAAAAGCAGGATAATACAATTACTATTGTTTGGTTATCGGTGGCACAATAGCTTCGGGATTGCCGCGCGCCCAAAGCGGCGCTTACAATGACGTCGTTATAATTAATTGAAAATAAAGGCCTTCTCCGCAGAGTCTCCCCTTTCCGGCTTTGCGGAATGGGGGACTCTGCGTATATGTGGTCTACCCTAACGCCGAGTCCCCAACCTGCGGAAGGGAGACTCGGCTGGGAAGGTCTTTTCCTACGTCACCACGATTTTTTCCCTTGCCTCAAGGGTGCTTACTCGCAATGACGCACATTTTTTTTGTTTCTTTTTATTGGCCAGTGTAGTCTGCATTTGTATTCAACTGTAAACTGTAAACTGAAGACTGAAAACTGTTTAAAATATTTCCTTCGCAATCTTCAACGCACTGGCGTGGTCGCTGAAGTCGGATTCGAGGAGGGGGCGGCGTTGGTCTATGTCTTGCTGGGTGAAGGGGGTGCTCATTAGTTCGGTGATGATGCGTTGGGTGGCGGTGGGGTTGTCTTCAACTATGCAAAGGGGCTCCAGGCCGGTGTTGTTTACCATTTTGCTGTTTACCACGCAGAACCTGCCGCGGTACAGCGAATTGAGCAGCTTTAATTTTACACCGGTGTTTTGAAATGTAGTAAGCAGGTTAATATGGGCATTGGCCATCAGGTCAGCCATTTTTTCAAAGGGCGGGCTTTCTACCAATTCTACATTCTTGATATTTTTAATGCCTTTTTTGAGTGCGTTGGTGGGTTCTTTGCCGGCTATTATAAATTTATAGGGCATGCCGTGGGCAATTTTCATGGCAATAAATAAGGCGGCCTGGTTGTTTTCGGCCACGCTTAAATTGCCCTGGTATAAAATGTATTTTCCGGTGCCGGGCTGGCTGGTAATATCGGCATTACTGTGGAATGCAGGGACGTAACAAACGTTCTCGTAACTAAAACGCAGGTACTCGTAATCGCTTTTTGATATAGGGAAAATTTTGTTGGCGTATTGCAGGTCGCCTTCAAATTTCTTCAGTTTTTTTGATTCGAGCGAGAAGTAGAATTTTATCAGGTAGTTGCGTTCGGCTTCTTTAAGGCTGCGGTAGTAGTCCCACTCTACATTGTGCATACGCACTGCCTTCAGTTTGTCTTTAAGCAAAGGATGGTTCAGGTACAGGCAGGTGTGCAGGCCTTCGAACAGGATGGGGAAATCATCGCCCACCAGGTTGCTCAGCAACTCATCGCTTTTGCGCGAACCAACGATGTAAGGCACCTTGCTGTAAATGGCCTGGTAAAATTTACGACGTGGGTAGTAATATACCTTCTCGCATAACTTATCCAGTTCAGGACTTTCTTCGCGGCCATAGTGGAAACAGTGGAGGTAAATTTTAATACCGAGGTCGTGCAGGGCTTTTATTTTATAGAATACATCTATAACTCCGCCATAGTCGGGCGGGTAAGGCACGTTGAACGAAACTATATGTAAATGTTTACCTGAGTAATCGGTCATAAATAGCCAGTAACTTTATCTCTTCACGCTGCCAATTCAAATCGCGGGTGCAAACCTCACAATTTTTTTGTAATTCCCGGTATAAGTTGTGGTCTTTTAGCAGACGGTTTAACGCTTCAGTTATTTGAAGGGTTGAACAATCTTTTACTAACAGCGCCACATTGTATCTTTTGTTTAGCTTTTCGTACTCAGGGAAACCGATGCAAACCTGTGGTACGGAGGCATGTATATAATCGAAAAATTTGTTGGATAACGAATAGTAATAGCTGAGGCCTGTGTTTTCAACGAGGTTAATGCCGATAGTAGCTTCGGCGGTTATTTTTTTTAATTGGGCCGGGGGCACGTAGCCGAGGAATGTGATTTTATTATCCAGTTGCAAATCTTTTACCTGCCGGCGGAGTTGGGCTGAGAGGTCGCCCTCGCCGGCCAGTTTAAGGGGGCAGTCTATTTGCTGCATGGCGGTTATCAAGTGTTCCAGGCCGCGGCCTTCGTTGAGGGCGCCTTGGTACAAGAGGCCCCCCGCCCCCCGAAGGGGGAGAAACAGCCGACCCCTTCCGTCCCCTAAAGGGGAAACCAGAACCGGTTCTGGTTTCCCCTTTAGGNNTTAGGGGACGGAAGGGGCTGAGCGGCTGTGCCGTCAGCACATCTTCCTGCAGTGATTGACTTTGTTCCAATACCGGCACATTCATAATTACTTCAAAGTGCTTGTTATACTTTTGCTGAAAGAGTTCGGCGAGGCCTTCAGATACGGTGTAAGCGGCATCGAACAGGGGAACGAATATTTTTTCAATCCACTGCCAAACTTTTTGCACCTGTGGGCGGCGGACTACTTCGGGTACTTCGGTGAAATATTCGTGTGCATCGTACACTAACTTTGCGCCTTTTAATTTGCCGATTATATAGACTGGGGCAATAGTATCGAGGTCAACGGCACAGGCGGCATCGAATTGCGAGAAGGTGAGGTAAATAAGCAGGCGGATGTTGTATTCAATATAAAACAGTTTGCCTTTGTTGAAGATGCATTTCAGGCGGGTTTGCTCAAAGGACTCTGCTGCCAATGGGATAGAGAAATCTCTTTGCCTGCCTACCAGTTCAACGGCATAGCCTGCATGGCTAAGGCTGCGGCAGATTTTTTGCATGCGCTGGTCGTAGCTCAGGTCGTTGGTAACGGTAAAGATGATACGTTTTAATCCACCCATTTTAAGTTCAGTTCATCTGCCCAGGTAATTTTACCGGCATCCAGTAAAAAGTTAATTGCCTTGTCGAAATCGGCATCTTTTATCTGCAGCCTGGTTTTTATCTGCACGCCTGTTAACGCCGATTGCTTTAATTCATTTTCGAGGGCGGCCACAATTTCAGAAAAACCGGCGGTACTAAGACTTGTTTTTTTAAGGCTGGTGCATACATCGCAAATGCCGCAGTCTTCTTCAACTGTTTCACCAAAGTATTTTACCAGTAGCTTAGTTCGACAAATGTGGTTTTCGGTAACGTAGTATTTTACGGCTTTAAGTTTCTCTTCAAAGCTTTCTTTGCGACTTTTAATAAAGACAGTATCCAGCCAAAGGTCTTCGCGCTTTACACGGTTTTGTAAAAACACTATTTGCGCATTTTCCTTTCGCGGCTGGTAGTTGATAATTTTCATCTGGTGCAGGGCCTGTAACTGCTCTGCAGTTTGATGCACGCTTATTTTAAGCCTCGATGCAACGATGTTTTCTTCCAAAGGCACAAAATCCATAAACACACCTTCGGAGGTGCGCAAAATAAATTTGATGAGGGCCTCGTATTTTTTATGGTCGGTTTGAAATTTGTAGATAACATCTTTGGCGGCAATGGCTTTTACCATAGAAGAGTTTGAAACGCCTTCGGCCATGTATATGATGCCTTGCTGCTCCAGTATTTTTAATGCGCTGTAAGCTTTTGTTTGATGGAGTTTGCAATGTTCTGAAAATGCCCGGAGGTCAAAATCGAAACTGTTGTTGATGCCGCTGTTGTAGGCAATGCGCAGGTAAGTGCTAAGGTTTTGATAAACATCTTTTACAAGCTCGGTAGAAGGGAAGCTTTCTTCAATTTTTTTATCAAGAAAGGAGAGGTCAAAGCTATCAGTCAATTGCACTGCATAAGCCTTTTTTTCATCGCGCCCTGCACGGCCTGCTTCCTGAAAATAGGCTTCCAGCGATTCGGCGAGGTCCATGTGTATTACCAGGCCAACATCGGCTTTATCTATACCCATACCAAATGCGTTGGTGGAGCAGATAACGCGGGTTTTGTTGCTTATCCAGTTATCCTGTTTTTCAGAGCGGACAAGGGGGTCTAAGCCGGCGTGGTAATAGTCGGACTTTATACCTTGTTTATTGAGGTAATCGGAAAACTCTTTTGTTTTTTTTCGGCTGCGGGCGTAAACGATAGCGCTGCCTTTTACTTTGGTTAGAATATCGAGCAGGCTTTGTTCTTTATTGCGGCTTTGGCGCACTACGTAACTGAGGTTTTTGCGTACAAAGCTTTGTTGTACAACGTGTTTCTTTTTAAAGAGGAGTTTTTCCTGTATGTCGTTTACTACCTGGGGTGTTGCCGTGGCGGTGAGGGCTATAACGGGAACGCCTTTTAGCTTCTCCCTGATATCGGCAATCTTCATATACGGCGGTCTGAAATCGTACCCCCATTGAGAGATGCAGTGTGCTTCGTCAACGGCCAGCAGAGAGATATTCATTTTCTGCATGCGCACCTGGAATTCTTCGCCGGCTAAACGTTCGGGCGATACGTAGAGAAATTTATAATCGCCGTAAATGCAGCTATCCAGCATGGTGTCTATCTGCCGGTAGGTCATGCCGCTATATAATGCAGCGGCTTTGATACCCCGTTGGGTCAGGTTTTGCACCTGGTCTTTCATCAGTGCAATTAAGGGGGAAACTACCAGGCAGAGGCCTTCGCCGGCCATGGCGGGTACCTGGAAACAGATAGATTTGCCCCCGCCGGTGGGTAACAGCGCCAGGGTATCTTCTTTACGCAACACAGCCTCAATAATTTCGCGTTGCAGCGGCCGAAATTGGTCAAAGCCCCAGTATTGTTTCAGTATTTGTTGAATATCCTGCACGGGATAAAGATAGAAATACAAACTCACCCTGTCCTTNNTTTAGGGGACGGAAGGGGCTGCCAGTTTTTCTTACATTCGCGTTCACTTTTAAATAAAATGAGCAAGCAAATAATTTATGGGGTAATAGTTGCGCTGGTTTGTGGATTATCAGCCTGCAAAGAAAATGCCTTTATTAATCATTGCGATTATACTATTCCGCAAGCGGGCGATAATGAAAAGCTAAACCGTGCTATTGCAGTTGAGAAGAATTTGCTGCAAGTACAAAACATTCATTCGCTTTGGAAAAGAGGTGGGTGGTGGAACAGCGCTAATATTCTTGAAGCGCTAGTGGATTTTAACCGCATTACCCATCAGGATTTTAAAAAATGCCTGAACAATATTTATGTAAAGAACGTGCATGTTTTCAGAGGGCATTTTATTATGGGCCATTCGTTTGATGATAATGAATGGTGGGGGCTGGTTTGGCTAAAGGCTTATGACATGACTGGCGATAAACGCTATTTGCGGGTAGCCAAAGGCATTTTTAATGATATGGTGAACCGCGCCTGGGATGGTAAATGCTACGGAGGTATACGCTGGGCCAATGATATATGGTACAAGAATGCCATTACGAATGAGTTGTTTATGGAACTGGCTGCCCGCCTTGCTTTAGAGCCTGCAGATTCGGCCCAAAGGGGTTATTACCTGCAATGGGCTGTAAAAGACTGGAATTGGATAAAAAACAGCGGTATGATTAATAAGGAGCAGATGATAAATGACGGGCTTAACGACAAGTGTGTAAATAATAAGGGGGCCACCTGGAGCTACAATCAAGGTGTAATATTGGGTGGTTTGAAAGACCTTTACCTGCTTACCGGCGATAGTGCCTATATGAAAGAAGTCAGGGCCCTGGCCTATGCCAGTATGAAACACCTGGCCAATAAGGATGGAATACTTACCGACCCGGGAGATAAAAAACCAGGGGGCGACAAGAACCAGTTTAAAGGAATTTATGTAAGATACCTGGCAATACTGAATCTGCAGTTGAAAGACAGCAACATAAAGGACTTTATTTTAACAAATGCCGATTATACCTGGCAGCATGCACGCAATGCCGATAATTGGATCGACTTTTATTGGAGCGGGCCTTACGCTGACTGGAGCAGCTCGGCACAGGGCAGTGCCATGGATTTGATGAATGCGGCACTTATGCAATAATGATAGATTTATATTATTATATAGCTCAATGATTTATGTTGTGTTTGATGGCGAAAAGGGGCAAAAATCTTTTCAAAGTCAGGAAAATGTTATGCCTGTTCGACTTTTAAACATGTTGCTTTTTTTTGCAACATAGGCGAAATTAAAATTTGGAAGTATTATAAAAAAAAAGACCTTTGCAAACTGATTTTCTGATTGGACACCAGAAAATCAGCAAAAAAGACACATTAAAACCACACTTAACCATTTTGATTATGAATAGATTATTACCCACCTTTAAAGGTATTGGAAGCACAATGCTGCTTCTTGTTCTTTTGGCTTTTACGGCCAATGTTTCAGGTCAGGCAAGCAATATTGCTTTCAAACCGGCTAAAACTTTCCTCGCTGCACCGGGCACGTATTTTCAGGGCCCGGTCCATCATTATGATGCCACGGTTACAACCTGCGATTCAGATATATATCTGGACTATAGTACTTATGACGAAATTGTATCTGACGATAACGGCATTAACTATAATGGAAGCTGGAACACTGCAACCCCGGCCCCTTATGCTAATTATTTAAGTTCGCTGCTGAACCGCATTGAGGCTGATTCATTTCAGGCATATCAATACGCAGGGGTAGCCTTTGATACCCTGGCAATTGGAAACTTTGCCGCGTTTACCAATTCATCTGTTGCTTATGCTAATTCTACTGTAACTATTGATTCTATCCGCTTTTACGGAGGATTATCAGGTGATAGTCTGCTGATGACACATGATAGTTTGGTGTTTACCATTTTCGGCGACCTGAACGGTAACGTAACTTTGGTTAAGAAGATTGTTTATACAGGCATGTCGCAGCTCAGGCAGTTTTATTTACCTTCTGAAGAGTTAGCGGGTTTTCAAATCCCTGTTGGGTCGGCCCTTGCCCAGGGTCAGAGTTTTGGTATAGATATTGAATTTATCAACCACGATACTTCAGGGCACTTTTTGCTGGCCTATTCTTATGCCGACTCATGCGGTACTATTGTATACCTGGGTAATACTTATGGTTCTCCGGCCCACTTAACATCGTTGCCGGGTACTTCATTCTGGGGTGCACAGGTAGATACCCTTACCACTTCGGTTACTGTAGACGCGCAAAGCGATTTATTTGCATATAACATTCCCGGCATACCGCAGAATTGTTTATTTGTATATCCTCAAAACTGGGAGATTATACCAATTATAAAAATTTGCCAAACTGCAACGGTTACAGCACCGGCCGTTGTAACTGATGCTGCTAATTTCATAACAAGCAGCACCGCAACTTTAAACGGTACTGTTAACGCCGAAGGCGCTTCTTCAACTACAGGATTTGATTGGGGGCTTACTACTGCTTATGGCTCAACTGCAACAGGTGTTCCTTCTCCGGTTTTAACTGTTGCGTCTGTCAGCGCTGCTCTTTCAGGCCTTACAGCAAGTACTACTTACCATTTCAGGGCTTATGCTATTAATACTGCGGGTACTACTTATGGAAGCGATTTGACCTTTACAACATCTTCTGCGTCATCATGCGATACATTCTTTAATGAGGTATCAGTACTGGATACTCCGTCATTGGAAGGTGCAGGCGCGGGTAATGGGTTTGTTTCAGGCAATAATGTTTACGGCGATTTAGCCAAAGCTGAAGGGTTTACTTCAGTTATAGGCGACCACGTAAGCAGTGCATATTTACTTTTTGGCTATGCCAATTATAATGTAGCTGATGCTAATAATACGGTAAAAATAATGTTGTGGGATAATTCCGGTACCTCACTTTCAGGTGCCGCCGGTGCCCCTGGAAATGCTTTAGACAGTGCCACACTTACTTTAAGTCAGATTAAAACTGCTGTAACGGGTGGTTTGGTTAATGAAGTTGTTTTTCCGAATAATGTGGCCTTAACTACCAGCGGATTTTATGTTGGTGTGGTATTGCCAACAACAACCGGCGATACGGTGGCGCTTGTTAGTAACACGGGTAACGGTAGCACTGACGGTGACGGGTGGGAATTAGACGGCCCGCCCAGCGTTATAACCGATGGCTGGCAAGATATGACTACAGATTGGGGATTTCCGGGAAGTTTTGGAAACTATATAGAAGCGGTTTTATGCCCTGCTCAAGCTACCAGCTCATGCACACCTGCTGCCGGTGCACCAGTAGGAGTTTCACCTGCCGCTTTACAGGTTCCATGTATTACCCAGGGAGTTAATTATTCTGAAACTTATACCCTTGTAGTGCCTGATACATTCGCTTTTAACGGGACCACGTTAACTATTAATTCAATTACTATTGATAGCATCGGTAACCTTCCTTCAGGTTTAACCTGGACCCCGGGGGTTAACCCTGAAACTATTGCAGGAGGGGCATCAGGTTGTTATATTATATCAGGTACCAGCAATGCAGCCTGTGGAGAATATTTAACACCTATATATGTTACAGCAAATATTGCGGGGTTGGGTAATTTCCCTCTTATACTAAACGCTACAGGAGTTCCAAGCGAATTTTTGCAGGTAATATCAAGCGGCCATTCGTGCCCTGTTGCAGATACTGCACAAACTACCCCATTTGTTGCTGATGCAACCTGCGGTGTAACTGCAGCACCTTCGGTAACTGTTACCCCAACTGCGGTTGGCTGTTTTGGCCAGGCTACAGGTTCTGCGGCAGCGCATGCTACCGGTGGAAGCGGAACATATACCTATGTATGGAGCAATGGTGCTACCACGTCCTCTATCAGCAACGTAATAGCAGGTACTTATACTGTAACGGTAACCTCGGGCGGCCAGACAGCAACAGCCAGTGGAACTGTAACTCAACCTTCTGCTGCATTGAATGCAACAGCCAGTGCAACACAAACTTCATGCACAGGTAGTACCGGAACTGCAACTGCAGTTGTTACCGGTGGAACTGTTTCGTATAACTATCACTGGAGCAACGGTGGTACTGTAGCAAGCCTTACAGGCCTTGGTGCTAATACCTATAACCTAACAGTTACTGATGCCAACGGGTGTTCGGCAACGGCTACTACTGCTGTTACTATTCCTGCTGCCTTTACTGTTTCTGTTGTTGTAACTGATGTTGCATGTTTTGGTGCAAGCACGGGCATTGCAACTGCTAACACAACAGGAAGTTCAGGTACACTTACTTATAACTGGAGCAACGGTACTACTACCCAAACGTTAAGCAATGCTACCGCAGGGGCACTTGATGTAACTGTTACTGAAGCCAGCGGATGCAGCAGCACCGGCACGGGCGCCATAACCCAGCCGGCTTCGGCACTCAGAGCTTCAGCTACGGCAACTACAACATCATGCTCGTCAAATACAGGGTCGGCAACTGTTACTGCAACAGGCGGAACTACTAACTATACTTATCTGTGGAGCCCGGGTGGCGCTTCTACTACTTTAGTAAGCAATTTAGGTGTGGGTGTTTATACTGTAACTGTTACAGATGCACATAGCTGCACTGCTACTGCCAGCGCTAACGTTAATACCACCGCTACTTATACAGTAAACGTTACCCCTGCCAGTGTAGGGTGTTATGGCCAAAGTACCGGCAGTGCAACTGCCACTGTAACCGGCGCAAGCGGCACCGTTACTTATGACTGGAGTAACTCGGCAACAACCCAGGCAATTAATGCCCTTGCTGCAGGCACTTACAATGTAACGGTAAAAGACGGCAGCGGATGTTCAAAAACTGCTTCAACAACGGTTACGCAACCGGTAAGCGCTTTATCGGCATCGGTTACTACTACTCAATCAGCATGTTCCTCTAATACCGGAACTGCTACGGCGGTTGTAACCGGCGGAACAACAGCCTATACTTATACATGGAACAACGCTTCTACTGTTAACCCGGCCAGTGGCTTTGGGGTAGGTGCGGTTAATGTTACCGTAACTGATGCCAACCACTGTTTAACAACAGCATCTGGTTCGGTTAGCAGCCCAACGCCTCCGGGCGTTTCAGCTACGGCAAACCCTGTTTTATGCTATGGACAGGCTACCGGAAGTGTTAGCGCTACCGTAACAGGCAGCAACAACGATACTTATTTCTGGAGCAACGGCGGAACTTCAGCTAATGTTAGCAACGTAACAGCCAATACTTATACTGTTACGGTTACCGATGGTTTTGGTTGTTCTGCAAGCGCATCAGCCACAGTAACACAGCCTGCCAGCGGTATTGAAGCTACTACTTCAACAACGCCCCAAAGCTCATGCTTAACTGATAATGGTTCGGCTACTGTAACAGCAACTAATGGTGCATCACCTTATTCTTATGTGTGGAGTAACAGTGGTGGTGCTGCTACTATTTCAAACCTTGCGTCAGGTAATTATAGTGTAACTGTTACGGATCACAACGGTTGTAGTACCACAGCTACAGCTAGTGTTAACCCTGCAGGATCATTCACTATAACTGTAACTACAACTAACGATTTGTGTTATGGCGCAAGCACCGGCAGCGCTACGGTTACTGTAACAGGTTCAGGAACCTATACTTATTTGTGGAGTAACAGTGCTACCACTGCAACCAACTCTAATCTTACTACAGGTACTTATGGCGTAACTGTAACAAATGCTAACGGATGTGCAAACGTAGGCTCAGGCCTTGTTACCCAACCCGCCAGTGCCTTAGTTGCTAATGCTACTGCCACCAACTCTACCTGCGGAACTTCAAGCGGAACGGCTTCAGTTGCAGTAGTTGGCGGAACAGGCAGCCCTTCATATTTATGGAATAACAATGCTGTTACCAGCTCTATTGTCAATTTGGGAGTAGATGTTTATACTGTAACTGTAACCGAAGGTACTTGCACTGCAACTGCTTCGGCCATAGTTAATAACCTGAACGGGCCTACCGTGTCTATGCTTTCAAGCAACCCAAGTTGTTCATATAGCACCGATGGCACTGCCTCTGCGGTTGCTGCCGGCGGCACAGGCCCTTATAGCTATACATGGTCTAACAACCAAACAACCAGCGGGCTTACAAGCTTAGGCGCCGGTACTTATAACGTAATTGTTTCGGACCACACAGGTTGCCAGGTGGCAGGTTCTGTTACCCTTACTGCACCTGCAGCGCTGGTACTGACCCCAACTATTGTAAATGCAACCTGTGAAGGCAACCAGAACGGAACTATCAATTTAACAGTTACGGGTGGCACACAAGGTTATAGCTATTCTTGGTCTAATGGTTCAGGCGGCGCTGATGTTACCGGTTTAGCTGCGGGTAATGTTACGGTTACTGTTACCGACGCACAACACTGCACTGCCAACGGCTCGTATAATGTTAACCAGCCTACAGCAATACAGATTTCGATTACAACTACCGATGCAAGCAACGGAGCAAACGGCAGCGCAACTGCATCTGCTACAGGTGGAATACCTCCGTATACTTATCAGTGGGCTAATTCAGTAACTGCCACGGCCTCTAACCTGGCTGTTGGTTCTTACACGGTTACCGTTGCTGATGCCAATCATTGCTCTGCAACTGCCCTTGCAACTATAATTCCTTCAGGAATTGATAATGTAACCAGCAATATTACCAGCATTACGCTGATGCCAAACCCTGCCAGCGATGTGGTTAAGGTGGTAGTATCGCTTTCAACTCCTCAAACGGTTGAATTCAGGATATTGGATATTACAGGCAAGTATATTTACACCGCCCGTGAAAATACAGGGCAGGGTACGGTAACGCACGCTATTGATTTGAACGAATTTGCATCGGGTATTTATTTAGTTGAAATAACTGCGGGTAGCGATGTTAGCCGTCAGCGATTGGTAATAACCAAATAAGCCTTTTGCCTTGAATTAAAAAAGCCCCCGCGTATAGCGGGGGCTTTTTTAATTCAGGTTGGGCCGATGGAATATTACTGTTAGAAACACACGGTCGTTCATAATTCAGATATTTGCTGTGGTAAGATTCTCACCTCCCCCTACGCCCTCCCATAGGTGTTCGGAAGATTGAA
>PMXD01000162.1 GCA_003165895.1 Bacteroidota bacterium
TAAATACATGAGTGTTAAAAAAAACAGGGTTATTTGCCTGATGCAAACAACCCTGTAATATAATTATATCTTCTATACGTTTTCTATTTAACTATGGTTACCTTCTTAGTATAGAATATATCTCCTGAAAGTAATTTAAGAACATAAACTCCTGATTCAAGTTCATTAACTGAAAGGGTAGCTTTATTTTCATTGGCCGAAATTTCAAACTCATTCACCATCTGGCCATTTAANNCAGGTAATAACACCGAAACGGGCCCCGTAGTATTGACTTGGCTGTAAGCCAGTAGCATTGTAGCTATAATTGATAACCGAAGTTGTAAAATCGTAGTAGGCTGGGTGATAATGGAAATACGTTTGTAACACGTTGTTGTCAAGTTCAGGTGCTATTCTGATTGGCACTGGGAAACCTTGTACGGTTGTGCTAATGGTAACCGATGAATCTGTAACGTTAGTTGGGGGCAATGCTATATAGGTAGTCCATGGGTTACCAATATAAAAAGCCTTGATATCAGAATAAATAGTATCAGTGGCGGTTATCCCCATCAACCGGTAAAAATAAGTTGCACCGGTAGTTAGGTTATTGGCTGTTCCTTGAAAATAGTAGCTATTGGTATCAGTTACTGTTGCAGGGCTGGTAGTTGCTATTGAATCCAGGTTGCCGGGGCTTAATCCCCATATAAAAGATATCGCAGTGCTGCTTTGCAAGCCATGTACCGCGCCGTTCATTTGAGCAAAACTATTGCCCCCAATATTAACATCGGCCCCACCGCTATTGTTAAAGAAATACGAAATTGTATCGGTATAAAATTTCATTACAGCACCTTTAGTTACACCGGCACTGGTACTATCCTGAACATAATAGAAATAGTTTGTTGCAGGTGAAAGATTAGTCACCTTGGCCCAAACAACTTGCAGCGAATTGTCAGTTAAACTTTGAACCGTAGTTGTACCAGTAGAAGTAGCAAAGGTTGAATCAGTAGAATATACAAATGAATAAACAGCCGCTGAATCGCTGGTATTAACAGCCCCGTATAAATTGAAATTATATGAACCGATATCATCGCTGCCAAGTGTATAAACACCTGAAGGCGCCGGTGCCTGGCTCATGTAACCGAAATGAACATTATCTACATGCAATTCGGTACCCATTTTAGCCTGGCCGCCTGTTCCTTCGCTTGTTTGAATTTGTATTCCCAATGTATCGGGAGTTGAGTTATTAGCATACAGAGCGGTAAGTGGAATTGCCACATGGATCCAGCTGGCCTGATCTGTTAACAAATAATTTACCAGTAAAACCCGGGCTGTGCTGGCCGTTAAAAATATTTGTATTCTTCCGGTATCAGCACCATTAGGCGAACTATGTTTATAATCGAAAGATAAGGTGTCCGGCCTTGCAGTAAATGGAACACCCTGAAGCAAAGGGCCATTCGCGCCTAAGGTTCCGGTTCCAAGAGATGCTAAACCGAAAATAACGCCATACTGAGAAGAGCCGGGAATAGTATCCGCTATCATTTGCAGGGAAGAAACACCGCTAACCTTATCTACTGTGTCCTGCGAAGCAAATACTCCTGATGTTAAGCCCACTAAATCATTTATGGTAACCCAGCCATCAGGGTTTGCAGGATGAGTCCAAACATCAAAACCGCCATTAGCAGGTTGCTGCGCTTTAACAGCAAAGAATAAAGCAAGTAGAGAGATAAGTAAAGNNAAGTAAAGTAACCCTTGTCTTCATATTTATATTTTTTTAGTATTCAATAAATTGGAAGCAAAGAAAGCATTTTTTAGCTGAAAATCTACTTCAAATTCATTTTAACAAATGCAAGTGGCTGCAACCATTTAGTTGAACCCAATTAGGAATTGTGCCCGGGAAGAAGAACTGCTGACCATCACAGGGTAGTAAAGGGTCGGCCTCGCGCGTGGCCTTGGAAATAATAAATGAATCTTCCTCCATAATTCCACGCAATTTGTAACAGTTAAATAACTGGTCGGTCATTACATCAAAATAAGAGACGCGCTGAAAAGTATTGTTCGGCGCATTGATTTGTATGGCAACATCAGAAGTTGTTTCCGGCCCATAACGGGTGCCAATTTACTGTCCCGACAAAACACTTGATCCGATAGAGTGGAAAAGCCGGTATCAGAGTTCAAATAATGCCGTGGCCAATTGTACATCGGTTTTGTAAAGCAGCCGAAACTATTGAGCCATGCTTAAAATTTTGAATGGCAATGTGTTAGCTTTTTATATGCGGTGGTCAAAAAATCCGGCCTTCGATGGTCAGGAATTCCGGCATGATGTGGTCAAAGCCTCCAGCCCTTCCAATATAAAAGCCTAACTGGTTTTAAACAGTTCCACTTCTCCGGTTTTAGGCATTATTTCTGTTTCAATTTTTAAATCACTTTCAATCTTATCTTTAAAAACCTTCATTGAACCCATCTCGCCGTGTATCAGGAATATTTTTTGTGGTTTCTTTTCAAAACCGTTCAGCCACTTCATCATTTCGCCCTGGTCGCCGTGGGCCGATAAGCCTGAAATATTAATCACTTTGGCATTTACCTGAACATAATTACCATGTATTTTAACCTCTTTTTTACCCTCTTCAAGATCTCTTCCACGCGTTCCATCGCCCTGGTAACCTACCAATAAAATGGTATTATTTTTTTGCGGGGCATAAAATTTCATATACTCCAATACCCGCCCGCCGGTCAGCATTCCACTGGCCGAGATAACTACTTTCGGGTGCTTGTCTTTAATAATTGATTCCGTACCCTCATACTCGCGGTTAATTATTACGTCCTTATAAATATCCTGGCATTCGGTTGTAGTAAGTTTATGCCAATCCGGAAACTTCTGAAGCAAATCTGTTACGCTTGCCCCCATCGGGCTATCAAGATAAACAGGAAGATTGTAGGGGACTTTATTTTCCCTTTTCAAATCACTTAATATCTTCATCAATTCCTGTGCACGGCCCACGGCAAATGCCGGTATAAGCACATTGCCATGTTGGCTGTAAGTTCCGAAAACAGCCTCGGCTAATTCAAGAGCAGGGTCTTTAGTGCCGTGCAGCCTGTCGCCATAGGTAGATTCCATGAATAAAAACTCCGTTTCTTTTAAAAATGTAGGCGGCGCAAGGTAATCGGAAGTAAAACGCCCGATATCGCCGCTAAAAACAATTTTTCTCCCAAAACAATGCATGTCAATAAAACACGAACCCAATATGTGTCCGTTCTTTATAAACTGGAACGCAATGTTTGGGGATAAATTCAATGGAACGTTATGGTCAAGCACTGTAAAATTTTCAAACGACTTTTCCGCCTCCTCAACCGTATATAAAGGCAAAGCCGGTTCGTGCTTTGAGTATTTTCCGCGATTGGCTTTTTCGGCATCTTCCTCCTGTATTTTAGCGCTGTCAAGTAATATAATTTTCGCGAGCTCAAATGTCGGGGGCGACATATAGATTTTTCCCTTATATCCGTTTTTTACCAGCAAAGGGATATAACCGCAGTGGTCCAGGTGGGCATGGGTCAATAGCATTACATCAATCTCGGCCGGGTCAACCGGCAATTTGGCCCAGTTTCTTAACCGTAACTCTTTTAAGCCCTGAAACAAGCCGCAGTCTACTAATACAGCCAATTCAGGTGTTTTCAATAAATGCTTTGAGCCTGTAACCGTTTCTGCCGCTCCCAGTGACTGGACAATAATTTCATTATTCGTTTTTAGCATATATAGGGGTTTATATAAGGATACTGAGGCCGCCTGCCACTTTCATTAATTCATTATCTACCTGGTTGGTTTTATTAGCCACCTCAGATAATGGTATGAATTTAAATTTATTATTCATAAACGCCACCATTTCACCTTTACTACCATTTAACAGCGCATTAGTGGCGTGGTAAGCCAACGTGCTGGCCAGTGTTCTGTCAAAGGCACTGGGGCTTCCCCCCCGCTGTACGTGGCCTAAAATAGTTAACCTGCTGTCAAATTCCGGATAACGTGAATCAAATATTTTTTTTAAGCCCATCCCTCCATCCGGTATTGAATGTTCTGTAATAATAATAATCATAGAATGGTTTCCAATGCGCCAGTTATACTCTACAAACGAGAGCAATTTTTGAATATCCGGTTTTATTTCAGGAATAATAATAGCACTCGCAGCTACGCTGATACCGCTGCGCAACGCCAGAAAACCTGCATGGCGGCCCATCACCTCTACTATAAAAACCCTGGATGTAGAATCGGCGGTATCTTTTATTTTGTCAACCGCTTCAACAATGGTGTTGCTGGCTGTATCAAAACCTATGGAGTAATCAGTTCCGCTTACGTCATTATCAATGGTTTTGGGTATTCCTATAACCGGAAAGTTAAACTCCCTGGCAAAAAACTCTGCGCCCGTCAGTGAGCCGTTTCCGCCAATTATAATCAGCCCTTCTATATCATCGCGCTTTAATTGCTCAAATGCCTTTTTCCTGAATTCATGTTCAAGAAACCGGTTGCTGCGGCAGGTGCGCAAAATGGTACCTCCCCGGTCAACTATATTGCGCACTAATTGTACGTCCATTTCAAAAAAGCGGCCATCTATCAGGCCATCGTAACCGTCATGTACACCTATAACAGTTACGTTCTTTTTAAAAGCTATCAGCACAATTGCATGAAGTGCCGCATTTAAACCGGGTACATCTCCACCTGAAGTAAGTACTGCAATCCTGTTCATCATTTAGTGTGTTTTGCTTTATTTAAAAGGTTCATCACAAAGCTATTTACGGGGTGTTAAGCATTGGGTGAGTAACATCAGTCATAGTTATAATTAACATCAACATTAAAGCGCCCTTATCAGCTCATCTTTGCAGTATATAATATCATTTAACCCCAAACAAAAAAATATGAAAACCACCTTAAACGCCCTTTACCACCAGGGAAATGACTGGAACCGCGACCTCGATTTTTATGTTGATGAATTAGCAATACTTACCAAGCGCATTGAATTGGTGAACAAAAAAAAGCCGGATGCAAAAACGGCTGCACAGGCTGAGCGTTTCTTTAAAAAGTTTATCAAACTCAGAGAAAAAACCGATTCGCTGAAAGCAGCTTTGAAGGCCCGCGAAAAAAAGATTGAAAGTGTTATTGAAGATCATCCCGACCAGATTTATGCAAAACTAAAAGCGGTTAACGATAAGCTTTTCGAACGCAATGAGGAACTTGTCAAAGCCATAGCTATTATCCGGTTCGAGTTCAATCAATTTCTTATAAAAGCCCTGGCAAAATGAAGGTGCTGATTTGTTGCGATTACAGCGTTGCCGGCGAGCATGTGCTTTATGAAGCGCAAAAATTTCTGAAAGCATTTCCAGATACGGCAATAGATGTTTTCAGTGTTATTGATATGTCCATAGTATCTGTTTCCGGTATGTCTAACAATGGTGAATTGCTGAACTCAATGGAAATGGACTGTAAGGAATTACAAAAAAAAGCTGAAGCCATTTTTGCAGGAAGGAAGATCAGCTTTTCATCTGAACCAGGTTATCTGGCCGAAACTGTTTTGGCTAAGGCAACAAACCTTCAGGCTGATTTGTTGATTCTTGGCACACATGGACGAACAGGTCTGGAACGCATAATGCTGGGCAGTGTGGCCGAAAATGTTCTGCGCCACGTTAAGTGCAATACACTGATAGTACCGGTAAAACACAAAAGTCATGAGCAAAATACCTCCAAATGAAAAAAAGGAGTTATTGAGCAAAGCAGAACTGAGCATCTGGCTGGAT
>PMXD01000369.1 GCA_003165895.1 Bacteroidota bacterium
GCGATTCCTGGTTGATTTGCTTTAAGGCTGTAAATTAGACTCATGCATGTTTCCTTTATAGATTGATTCCGATGCGTCCCACATCAAAACTGTGTGCCCTTCATAAACTGTTGCACTTGAACTTTTATACTTCTTAAATAACTTCATGAACTTATTGAATCCTGAAATTGAATTTTTGTATCCGTAGTCATGCCATAGTTTTGCTTCAGGGCAAAAACCGATTTTGTATTTGCTACGCATACGCAAGCATAAGTCAACATCCTCGCCAGCAGCAGTCGGAAATCTTTCATCAAAACCGAACTGCTCCACCACGAAAGATTTTATAGCGAAATTTAAGGAAGGCATATACCATAATTCTTTTTTCTCAGGTAGCAACCATTTGCCAGCCAAAGTTCCGTTTATGTTATGGTAGTAATCAAGAAGTGTTTTGCCCCAGGAATAGGTCATCCCTCCCACCGCTCCGAATTCTGTTTGAATTAGAAATGAAGTGATTTGTTTGCTCCATTCTTTGTCTAAAATACAGTCGTGGTCGGTGAATAAAAGATATTGAGCACCCGTACTGATTGCTTTCTCAATTCCGATGTTCCTTGCTCGTGCGGGCCCACCGTTTTCATTTAGCGTAATGTGCTCAAAAAAGTCATGGCTGGGTATATACTTTAATGGGCTTGCATCGTCAATCACATATACTTTGTCAAAGGGCTGTGTTTGATTTTGAACGCTGTCAAGTAGCCTATTAAGGCAGTCAATGTCCCACTGGGCTTTGATGTAGCAAGGAATTATTAGTGCAGTCATCGTTTGTAAAATGTTTTATCCAATAAGATTAGGGCAATTCCACCACCCAACTAATATTTATCCTTTGCGTGACACTACATTCTTATTGCTCTTGCTAAGGCTTCCAGCATGCTCTTTGACAAGTGTATTTACCGGTTCTTTAGTAGCCCGTTCCACAATATATTGAAGCCGCTCAAAAAAACCATTTACAATTGCTGAAACACTGGTGTGGTTCTTTTTAGCGTATTGCTTTGCAGAAATTACATTCTTCCTGTTGATGACTAGGGTTAGTCTGGTATTCATTGTAAGTAATTTACACGTAATTCTCCTACTTCGGCTGTTGCCCACCATACTGATTTTTCATCTGCTCAATAAACTGCTGCCTTTCCTCCGGGGTCATATTTTGAACTTTCTGTATCATCTCCTGCTGGCTAAGGCCACTCATAGGGGTGGGAGAAGATTTAGTATAGCCATCCAGGCTGAATAACGAGGCAAGATAATTTCGCTTTTCTGCAGTCACCAGGTCAACCTGTACGTCCACTCCGTGCTCAGATGTTTTAATCCTAACCGGAAAACCATCGGCACCTTTGGCAGCTAATGCCTTGTTCAGGTTTTCGCGCCCGGTAAATTTTGTTTTTGCGCTTATAAAAGCAGTGTAGTCTGCCACTTCTTTACTGGTCCACATTTCTTCGGTTATAGCTGAGCCCTTGTGTACGATTTTTACGTGTGTGGCATTAAAACCGTTCACCTTTTCTTTCCCTAAAACCGTAACCTCATAATCCTCCTGCGGGAAATCTTTGTATTGGTTATTCTGGCTAATGTCCATTTCAGAATAAGTTTTGCCCTTACTGTTCAATACATACAAGGTATTGGGCGTCCTTTTTAAAATAAGCGTTTGCATATCCATAGGGCCGCCGGGTGTATTCAGGTTTATCTCACTCCGGCTGTTTCCATCCTGTGCATATAGTTTTACTACGCCCATATCACCGTTTTCTGCCGAGCTCATTTTCATTTCCATATAATAGCCCTGAGAAAAAGCCTGAAAGCCCAATAAGAGGGCAAATAACGAAGCAACTATTTTTTTCATATTTAGGTTGTATTTGTAAAAGCAAAGATAAGGATGTTTTAATACTGCAAAATGCTTGCTGCAATCGCTTAATTTAGCCGCAAATACAACAAGTGGCAGATAGAGAGAGAAAGATTACGGAAGACATTACCATTGAAGGGATGAGCAGCGAAGGGAAAGGTTTTGCCAAAATAAATGGCAAAGTGGTTTTTACCGAATTTGCCGTACCCGGCGATGTGGTTGACCTTGAAATAAGAAGGAGCAAAAAGAGCTTTGCCGAGGCGGTTATTACTCAATTAAAATCTCCTTCGGTTTTGCGCACGCAGCCCGTGTGTTCTCACTTTACGGTATGCGGTGGCTGCAAATGGCAGCATATTCAGTATGCCGAACAATTGCGCTTTAAACGGCAAATTGTGGAAGATGCATTTACCCGAATAGGCAAAGTAGCCTTTCCGCCTATACCTGAAGTGGTGGGTTGCAAAGACAACTATTACTACCGCAACAAAATGGAATTCACCTTTACAGACCGCCGCTGGATAACCGATGCCGAGGTAGCTGCCGGTACGGAATTTGAGCACCGCAACGGGCTGGGCTTTCATGTGCCAGGCAACTTTTGGGGTGTGCTGGATGTGGAGCACTGCTACTTACAGGCCGACCCGAGCAACAAAATACGCCTGGCTGTAAAAGAGTTCGCTCTAAAAAATGGCTACACCTTTTTCAACCTCCAAAAACAGTTTGGCATGTTGCGTAATTTAATGGTGCGCAACACCTCAATAAGTGAGCTGCTGGTGCTGGTTAGTTTTTTTGAAAAGGATGAGGAAAAGATTGAAAAACTAATGCAGTTTTTAAGCATCACTTTCCCCGAAATTACTTCACTGCAATACGTATACAACCCCAAAAAGAACGACACCATTTACGACCTTGAACCCGTAGTATATAAAGGCAACGACCATATTGTTGAACAACTGGGCAACTATCGTTTTAAAGTAGGCCCAAAATCTTTCTTCCAGACTAACTCAGTACAGACAAAAGTTTTATACGATATCACCAAAGAATTTGCGGGCCTGAACCAGGAAGATACCGTTTATGACCTGTATACCGGGGTAGGAAGCATTGGCATATATGTTTCCGATTCCTGTAAAAAAGTAACAGGTATTGAACAGGTGGAGGCCGCCATTGAAGATGCCAAACAAAACGCCGCATTAAACCATGTAACCAATTGTTCTTTCTATGCCGGCGATGTGCGCATGGTTTTAAAAGAAGATTTTATTGCGGCTAATGGCAGGCCCGACGTAGTTATAACCGACCCGCCAAGGGCCGGTATGCACGAGGATGTTGTAAAAACCCTGTTGCAATTGGCTGCCCCAAAAATTGTTTACGTAAGCTGTAACCCCGCCACCCAGGCCCGCGACCTGCAATTACTGGATGAAAAATATGAAGTAAAACGCGTGCAGCCGGTAGACATGTTTCCGCAAACCACACACATTGAAAACGTAGTGCGGTTAGAGCTAAAATAAAAAATATGTCATTGCGAAGCCTTTTCCAATAAATAATAAACAGAGAAAAGGCTGTGGCCCTGCCTGCCGGTAGGCAAGAATCTTCCGCTGTGTCTTTAAATTGGCCAATTCCACCATTTAAAGACACAGCGGAAGATTGCCACGGATAATATTTTTTTTATTTTTTACGGGAATTATCCTTACAATGACGCCGTTATAATAACTTCAAAATGAAGACCTTCCTAGCTGAGTCTCCCTTTACGGCTTTGCGTAATGGGGACTCGGCGTGTATGCGGTCTACCCTCACGCCGCGTCCCCAACCTGCGGAAGGGAGACACGGCTAAGAAGGTCTTTTTTGCGTCACTCCGATTTTTTTCCTTGCCCCAAGGGTGGTTACTCGCAATGACATCTGTTTTATTTTAATACATTCGTCAAAATTTGGGTAGTGATTGCCTTTAATAGGAGAGATATTGCGGCTTTAGAGCAAATTCACCCCATGTTAAATACAATTTCTATTTTCACCCACCGTTTATCAGGCGTATTTTATTGATAAGCGGTATTTGTTAAACACATCAGCACTTGGAAGTGGTAAAAGTATTCAGGTTTATTTTAGTTGTCAGCGTTTCGGCCATATTGCTGTTTTTCAGCAATTGCAAAAAGGAGGCTGCAACGGTCAGTAACCTTTCGTTTAGTACCGATACTCTTACCTTTGATACCGTTTTTACAACACTGGGCTCAACCACTCAATTTTTTAAGGTATTCAATCACAGCCGCCAGCCTTTAACCATCAATAATATTAAACTACAGCAGTTAGAGGGAACGCAATACCGTATTAATGTAGATGGTATTGCAGGCACCAGCTTTACCAATGTGCAGATACCCGGCCGCGATTCTATTTATGTTTTTGTTGAAGTAACCGTTAACCCCAACAGCGCCACCACACCTTTTGTAATTATTGATGATATAAACTTTACCGTTGGCAACACAACCGAAACCGTGTTTTTACAAGCCTTTGGCCAGAATGCGCACTTCCATTACGGCGAAACAATAGCTGCCGGACATTCCGAAACCTGGACTAACGACCTTCCGCACGTAATACTTGGCACAAACAATATACCCGGTGTTCTGGTGGAATGTGGCGCTACTTTAAATATAAAACCCGGTTGTAAAGTTTTATTCCAGGCCAATTCTGCATTATTTGTTGAGGGCACTTTAAACGCTATCTCCAATGATTGGCAAGACTCTATTATCTTTAGGGGGGTCAGGTTGGAACAATACTACCAGGACCTTCCCGGGCAATGGTTTGGTATTGCTTTTTTACGCAGCAACACCTGCGTTGCACAAGGCAACTTTAACCATTGTGTAATCAACGAATCGCAGTATGGTATTTATGCCGGGGGATCTGCAATATCAAGCAATGCAACCGATTTTCAGGGTACCGAACAAATGCCGGTTATTAATATCCAAAAAAGCATTGTTTCAAATGCGCAGTACAATGCTATCTATGGTTTCAACGCCAATATCACCGCCGAAAATTCCCTCTTTTTCACCAGCGGCGATTACCTTGTAAAATTGGCCTTGGGTGGCGTTTATAATTTTACCAATTGTACCATGTACAATTTTGGCAATTCGTATGTAAGCCATCAAACACCCATTTTATTGTTAAGCAACGTGGTTACGGTTACGGATGCCAACAACAACACTTACTACCCGCAGCCTCTTGTATCCAATTTTACCAATTGCGCTATCTATGGTAACCTGCCTAACGAAATTACCTTCAGCAATTTCGACAACCTGGATTTGGCTCGTTTTAATACTTCATTCAGCTATTGTATGATGACAACCCCGGCTGATACCCTGGCCATGTTCTCAACAGCCAACACCAAAAATTTATTTAATCAAAACCCCTTGTTTAATAACACAGGCGCTAACATTTTTACACTCACTGATAGTACAAATAACTCATCACCTGTTTCGGGCTATTTTTCTCCCCTTATAGACTATTGCCCAACCGGTTTCCCTACTGACCTATATGACCATCCCCGCCCGGTTTCAAAAACCAGCAACCCTTTTAAATACGATATAGGGGCTATTGAAGCGCAATAACCTGGCCTGAACAGGTTTTATTGATGCAAAGGCAATTATCTTTTTGAAAAAAAGTATACATTCGAAAAAAATAATTCTTTGCGCGTATATTTTGCTTTTATCCTTTTGCTGTTGTTTGGCGTATCCTGCAATCCCTGTAAAAACACTAACTGTTTAAACGGCGGTAGTTGTGAGGAAGGCCATTGTGTTTGTGCTGTTCCTTTCGCCGGCAAAAACTGCGAAATTAATCTGTGCGATAGCCTTGTTTGCAATAATGGCGGATATTGCGATAATGGCACCTGCAACTGCGATATCGGGTACGAAGGGGTACATTGCGATGGCCTTATAACAACTAAATTCGCCGGGTCTTTTTCCTGTACACAAAATTGTTCCGGCGCAAGCCCGGATGTAAGCATATACATTTCCGGCCCCCCTTCAGCATGCAATATTGAAATTTATCCCTTAGGTACTTTTGACATTATAGCCTTAGTTAACGGCTATACCATTACTATTCAATCGCAGATACTTAATACCGGTCAAACTGTAAGCGGAACCGGCCAGATGTCTGCCAACCGGCAAACTATTACCATAACCATGACCGTTATACCTGCAGGGCTTACCACGGGCACTACCTGTACTTATAATTTAACGAGGCAATAAACCAGGTATTTCAAGGACGACCTCATTTTTTGGTGTGCATAGCATATTGTCGCTATCCGGCAACCAAGTATCAACCCCGAAAGGGTTAGAGAGGGTGTACGACAAATTTCCCTCTTGATGCTTTTGCATTGCTGTATTTTGCATTTTCCCTCTCTTTTTTTCAAAGAGAGGGATGTCCNNGGAAATTTGTCGTACACCCGTTAGAGAAACCCTTTCGGGGTGAGCGCGACAATTTGTTATGCACCCATTTTTTTTCACTTTTCTCATTCCCCTTATTACCTTTGGAAATAAGCCAATAAACCCATGAAAAAAATATACGTTATTCTCATCGCCGCTTTCAGCCTCGCTTCTCTGCACACCTTTGCCCAGGACCTGGCCGACCTGGAAACTTTTGAGAAGTCAATGAAGCCCGGCGCTGAGTTAACCTATGATGTAACCACTAAAGACAAACAATACAAGCTTATTGTAACCCTTAAAAAACTGGGCGATGAAATAACCTTTAGCTGGAAAACAACCGACCCTGATAATAAAAGCGGAACGGTTACTATGACAGCCGGAGCTACAGCCGAGGCTCAGGCCCTTTCAAATATTTTTAAAGCCGGCGATGTGAAACTGGATAAAGAAACCTGTTTATGGGCAAGCAAACAGGTAACCAACAGCATTTCAACCAATGCACAGGCTTCTTTAAAAATAAACGGCGCCTCAGATACGGCCACCGTAATGGGCAATACTATTGGCGATTTTAATTTTACAATTAATGGTAACATTGTTGTTGTTCCAGGTTCAGAACTACAGGGCGGTACTGACCCGAAGTACACTATTGATATTCTTGAATCAGCAAAATTTCCCCTCATATTTAAACTGGATATCGGCTGGACCGCAGTGCTGCAGGAAATAAAAAACCCATAGATTGTACTCTGGGCTAAACAACCTTTCCCCCCTTAGTTGATTTGTTTCAACTTTAGTGTTGCAGCGCCGGTGGTTATCGTAACTTGAACCTTCATTTTACCGATGATAAAAACGCTTAGAGAAATTTATTATTCATTTCCTATTCAGTTGCTGCTGCTTTCTTTTAAGCGCCAGCAGTTTCTTGTTTTGTTCTGGATATTTCTAACGCTTCCCATTGTGGGCCGGTTTGGTGTGGGCCTGGGTATTCCCTCTGTTTTTCTTGACCCCGAATATCTTGGCCAGGTAGACTACCTCAGCTTTGCCGTAGTAGGTATAGGTTTCGGCGCCATGTTTGTTACCTGGAATATTGTAATGTATATTCTGCACAGCTACCGGTTCCCGTTTATGGCCAGCTTACGGTACCCGTTGGCTATGTTTTTTATTAATAACTCAATCATTCCCCTGGCCTTCATTATTGCCTATTTCTCCGCCATCGTAGTTTTTCAGACCCATAACGAATTTAAAAGCTACTCCGTCATCTTTTTCGATTTGCTGGGCTTTACTGCCGGCTTTGCATTTATGTTATTTATAACAGCCACATTTTTTGGCATTACAAACCCAAACGCAGGCAGTATTATACAGGCCAACAAAGAAAAACTGCGCACCAAAAAAGCCATCCAAAAGGTACAGTTTAATGATGATATGGAAACCCTGCACAACAGCAACCGGGTTGATTACTATATCACCAACACATTTGGCGTAATGCCAACACGCACTGTGGTGCATTACGACCCCCAGCTTTATCAATTGGTTTTCAGAAGGCACCACTGGAATGCGTTTATGGCTTTTATCTGTGCATTCGCCGCCCTTATTTCAGCAGGTTTTTGGCTCGAAAATCCTTTCTTCCAGTTTCCGGTTGCGGCCAGTGCATTTCTGTTTTTATGCGTGTTAATGTCGCTGTTTGGTATGTTTTTGTATTGGACCGGTGGCTGGGGCTCAACAGCTATCATTGTTTTTATAGTGCTTACCAACCAGCTTACCAAATACGACCTTTTCGGATTACAAAATACCGTTTATGGTTTAAACTATAAAACCGAAAAGGCCCCTTATAACCTGGAAAGGTTCCGGGCCATTTCTACCGATTCAATTATTGAAAAAGATAAAAAATACGTTACACAGATATTTGAAAACTGGAAGGTTAAAAATACAGATCCAAAGGATACGGCGAAAAAACCTTTATTATATTTTATTAATGTAAGCGGCGGCGGCCTGCGCTCGGCCATGTTTGTTATTTCTGTTTTACAACATTGCGATAGTATGGCTGGGGGGAAATTGTTTGATAAAACTTTCCTCATTTCAGGGGCTTCAGGGGGTATGTTCGGCACTACGTACCTGCGCGAATTGTTTCTTCAAAAAAAAGAAGGCTTTCCTATAAACCTGCAAGACCCTCAATATGGGCTTAATGTTGCCAAAGACCTGCTTAACCCGATTGCGATCTCCATTCTCAGTAATGATGGCCTGGCCCCCATTCATAAATTTAAACTTGGCAACAACACCTATGCCCAGGACCGGGGTTATATTTTCGAAAAATTTTATTGCCGCAACACAAATTTCAGGTTTGATAAAACCATTGGTGATTACCGCGACCCCGAGTTTAAGGCTAAAATACCGATGATGATATATTACACTACGGTAATGAATGATTCGCGCAGGTATTTTATCAGTTCACAACCGGTTTCATTTCTGATGAGGCCTTATGGTAAAAATGCCGAAGGCAATCAACTGGCAGTGGATGGAATTGATTTTTGTAAATTCTTCGAAAAACAGGATGGGGCCAATTTACTTGTTACATCGGCCATGCGCATGGACGCTACTTTTCCGTTTATATTGCCTAATCCGGTATTGCCAACCACCCCTCCCACTTATGTAATGGACGGCGGCGCGCTTGATGATGCGGGTGTGGAACCTACATTCAGGTTTTTGCAAACATTTAAAGACTGGATAAATAAAAATACCAGCGGTGTGGTAGTGATTGAAATACGCGATGTAGATAAGCAGGATGAACCTGAAGCACAGTTGCAAACAACCATGCTATCGAGGTTTACCGACCCATTGGGAACTGTTTACAGCAACATGGACAGAATGCAGGATTTTTTAGTAGACCAGAAGCTAAATTACATTGACGATGAGTTGCGCGGTAAGTTAAGCTTTGTGCTATTTGAATATACCACTGATAAAAAAAATGAAAAGGCGGCCGTAAGCATGCACCTTACTTCGCGCGATAAAAACGATATTCTTAAATCGCTGGGCCGGTCAAATAATGTAGCCGCGTTTAATAAGCTTCATCTGCTTTTTTCAAAGTAAATATCGCGTCATTGCTTTGCAGAGCCTTGCAACGAGCACTTCGGGTTTTGGCGAATAATCTTACTTTTAGTTTTTGTTGAAACTTATGCCTGAAACCATTTCCCTGTCTGTTGTTGTACCCTGCTATAATCCGGCCCCCGGCTGGCGCGAGAATATTTTATCCAACTACGTTTTTATATCCGGATATGCGCCGGCAACAGAATTGATTATTGTAAATGACGGAAGCCTTAAAAATTTTGACCCGGAAGCTACCCGGCAATTTTTCAATGCATACGAAAACATAAAAATTATTTCATATGAAAAAAACCGGGGGAAGGGGTTTGCCTTGCGCAAAGGCGTAGCCGCTTCAACGGGCCAGATAGTTATTTATACCGACGTTGATTTCCCTTATACAAAACAGAGCCTGCAATCTGTTTACAATACACTTAAAGAGGGGCATTATAATGTTGTACCGGGCAAAAGGTCAGATGAATATTACAAACACCTGCCACCTTCGCGGGTCCGGATTTCGCACCTGCTCAGGTTTCTTATCAGAAGCTTTCTGAGAATACCTACTGACGATACCCAATGCGGATTAAAGGGCTTCGACCAGGCAGGCAAAAAGGTTTTTTTAAACACCTCCATTGACCGCTTTTTATTCGACCTTGAATTCATATTCTTATCTGCCCGAAAAGGGCTTTCAATTAGGCCCATGGATGTGGAGTTGCGCGAAGGCTTTGAGCTCTCAACTATGCCATGGAAGGTACTAATACAGGAGTCATGGAATTTTGCCAAAATTTTTCTCCAGGGAATTTCAGGCGGCGGTAAATAGCTGGTTTTAATACATTTTTATCGCAAAGACATCGGTAGCATTAATTGAAAATAAAGACCTTCNNTCCGGCTTTGCGGAATGGGGACTCTGCGTTTATGCGGTCTGCCCTCACGCCGAGTCCCCAACCTTCGGAAGGGAGACTCGGCTGGGAAGGTCTTTTCCTGCGGCACTCCGATTTTTTCCTTGGCCCTCTTCGCGTCTTTGCGATAAAAATGTATTCGCTATTCTTCCGTTTTTTCTTTAAAAACCCTCTTGGTACCGCTATACATTTCGTATTTTACAAACCTGCATTCCAGGTGCCCGTTGGCCACAGGTATACGCCGCGAAGATTTAAGCCCCACATATTTCAGCGCCTCCATGTTTGAGCTGATAATCCAGCAATCGTAACCTGTAAAACGCTTTTTAAAGGTATCGCCCATACTGGCATAAAGCTCGTTGGTGTCCTGCAAATTCATCCGCTCGCCATATGGTGGGTTCATGATAACTACCCCGCCACCTTCCGGCGCCTCAAAATCTTCCATGGCACATTCGCGTATCTGCACCATGTCTTCCACTTTGGCAAACTTCACATTTTCTTTGGCTTTACGCGCTACGTTGTGAGAGATTTCGCCCCCGTATATTTTAGGTGATACTTCAACAATGCGGTCAATGGCTGCATCATAAATGCGCTGCCAAAGTTCAGGGTCATAAGCCAGAAAACGGTTCCAGCGCATAAAGCCAAAATCGTCTTTATAATATCCCGGTGGGATGTTAGCAGCAATCAGCGCTGCTTCTATCAATATGGTGCCCGAGCCGCACATGGGGTCAATTAAATTGCTGCTCCTGTTCCAACCAGTAAGCAGTACCAGGCCAGCCGCAAGCACCTCGTTCATCGGGGCCAGGTTAACCTGACTGCGGTAACCACGCTTATGCAGGCTTTCACCCGAACTATCCAACGCAACCGTGCAAACATCATTATATACATGCAGGTGTATTCTTAAAGTAGGCTTTGCCAAATCAACGCTGGGCCGCTTATTATAACGGTCTCTGAATTGGTCAGCAATGGCATCTTTTGCTTTTTGCGCTATAAATAGCGAGTGGGTAAACAAAGGCGTGTTCAACACACAATCAATCCCCAGGGTATCATCAACCCCCATGTATTGTTCCCAGTCTATAGCTTTAATACCGTCATACAGGCTCTGTTCATCCTGAACGGTAAACTTCTCAACCGGCACTAATATGCGCAATGCCGTACGCAGGTGTAAATTGCATTTATATATCAGTCCTTTATCGCCTGTAAAACTAACGGCGCGGTTGTGTAATTCTATATCGCGGGCGCCTAATTTTTTCAGTTCAAACGACAGCACTTCTTCCAATCCATAAATTGCTTTTGCAGTAAGCCTGAGTTCGTTTTCCGATTCAATCATGGCTGAAATTTAACTAAAGTACACGTAGATTACGTCCTTATCCGGGAAGTTGAATAGCAAGAGCCCTCATTAACCCATGTTAGCTTTCAGAATAATTGCCAAAACTAACTCCGATTTCCTGCTTTAAACCGGGTAATCGATTGAAAGAGTGTATCTTTGCCGTTCCCATAATTACATACCCATGAACTCGTTTAACAAAGAGCAATTACTAGAAGATTTAAAGAACTGGAATACCACTCTGAAAAAGTATCAGATTCCGAACACAAAAAAGGCTGTTATTCAAATAGCCAACAGCTTTAGCTTTTACCTGGCTTTACTTGCCCTGCAATTTTATTTGTTCGATAAATCTGTTTTATTCTCTGTTGCCCTGGCCATCCTGAACGGCTTTATCCTGGGTCGTATTTTTATTATTCAGCACGATTGTGGCCACCGCTCTTTTACCAAAAATCAGACTGCGAACGATATTATAGGAACGATTTGCAGCGTATTAACGTGCATCCCATACCAATATTGGGCCAAATCGCATAGTTTCCACCATGCTCACAATGGCCAGCTGGAATACAGCGATATTGGCGATATTGAATGTTTAACCACCGATCAATACGCAGCGCTTACCCTTAAACAGAAGATTGGGTACCGCATTTACCGCAATCCTTTTTACCTGTTTACCATCGGAGGCTTTATTTACGTGGTTGTTTACAACCGCTTCGCATTTCTAAAGAGCGATTACTTTAAAAAGGTACGTAAGAGTGTAACCATCAGCAATGCTTTGTTTATTGGAGTGTATGTGATTTTTGCATGGTTACTAGGGCCAACCCGCTTTTTGGTGGTGCAGTTTGTAAACCTGCTTTTTTTCGGAACTTATGCGCTGTGGTTCTTCTACATACAACACCAGTACGAACACATTTATAAAAGCGGAAAGGATAACTGGAATTACGTCGTATCTGCCGTTAAGGGAAGTACTTATTACGACATCCCCGGCGTGTTTCATTGGCTAACCGGCAATATCGGGTACCATCACATTCATCACCTGGCGCCAACTATACCTAACTATAATTTGCCCAAGTGTAACCGCGAGAATCCTATTTTCGAAAAGCATACCAACGTAATTACATTCTGGCAAAGCCTTAAAACGGTTCAGGCCAATTTATGGGATGCGCAAAAGCAAAAAATGGTATCGTTCAGAGAGTATACCAGGCAGAGAAAGGCAAATGCCTAATCCTCCTGTAAATATCTTACCAGCTTAATAGCTTTTTCGGGACAGGCTTCAACACAATAACCGCACGAGTGACATTGATCCGGCTTAATTACAAAGCCTTTTTTGTGGCCATGAACGAATGATTTAATGCGCTCTTTCAGGTTAAAATCTGCGCGTTCTGTCTCAGTAGCTTTTCTTATTTCAAACACATGATAAGGGCAAACTTCAGCACGCTCGCCTTCGCATTTGCCCAAATGGATTTGGGGTTGCATTATTTTAGCATCTCTGCATTCTTCGTTCATGTACCAGGTTTTTAAACCGGACGAATAAGCCAGATAGATATTTTAACGGGAATGAAAACAAATTACCTTTAGATATCAATGTCATTAAGTTAAGCCTATACTAAGTTCTTTTTGCGCAACGCTACCTCCCAGCCTCCGAAGCGGAGGAGCAGCCACGCAGCAAAAAGAACAATTTTGCCCGGTGGTTGTATTTTGTATTTCTGGGTGGCGGTTCTCCCGTGCAGTTTATCCCGCGTTTTTGCGGGAGGAGTTAGAGGGTTTGGGCAGATGTTTTGCTTAACTTAACGATATTGCTTTAGATATACAAATTAAACCATGGGCAGAATAAAGCTTGACCTGCACGATATTTACAACAACAGCAAAGCCATTGATAAAGCCCTGCAGGATGCTTTTGAGGAAGCCATTGATAATAAAATACGCGAGGTAGAAATAATACCCGGAAAAGGCAGTGGCCAGTTGCGCAAAAAAGTGGAGCGCTTTTTACAACTGCCGCACATTAAGCCTTTATACCACCGCATAGAAAACGACAGCAAAAATTTCGGGCGCCTGTTTGTATATTTTAAGTTCCCATCAAAGTAGCCCGGCAGTTTATTATAAACGCTATGGCTTAAAATCTATTTACCGGCCTTTAGTGCGGCCATATCTTCCTTTAGCTTTTCAATCTCCCCCTGTTGGTTAAGTATCATTTGTTGCTGTTCCTGCATGGCTTTGGTAAGTGCTACGGTTAGTTTTGAGTAATCAATAGCCCATAAGTTTTTGCTTTCGTCCAGAGGCTTACTTACAGCATCGGGAAAGAGCTGATAAACCTCCTGGGCCAAAAAACCTGATTGCCTATCGGCATAAGCATCCTTCTTAATCTCTAATTTATGGCCTGGTTCATAGCTGATTATTGAATAATTGTAAGTAACCGGATTCAACTTCATTACTTTTTCAAGCATCGGCTCCTGTATCCGCTGAATATTCTGTTTTACCCTTTCGTCTGAAATCGTATTGAAGGCATAAGCATTAGCCGTGCCTCCACCTGCAACATAACGGCTTAATGTTAAATTGCCATTGCCATCTAAAGTCGCCAGCAGGTTTTCGGCACAGCCACCGTTCAGTTGAAAATTGCGGAAATTAAACCCGCGGTTACCGGCACCTATGGCTGCTACGCCATTGCCCGGGTCGGCATTATTCCAAAGATCAACATTGCTGGTGCCTGCGTTTCTGTTCATGCCTATTACCAGGGAGCCTACACCATCTATCCAGGAAGTGCTCGGCGGGCCCGGACTAAAAGCAGGGTCATTATTATAGCTACCCATGGCTACAAAACCGCCCACTACCGATAGCCTTACATTAGGGTCTTCAGCAACCACTGCATTACTACATTGATTTGTAAAAGAAGTACTTCCTATACGTACGTTATGTTCTGTGCCGGTGGTTATACGCATGGCCTCTACGCCATTAGTGCTTAAAACAAGCGGCTGCGCATCGGTAGTACCTATAAAATTTGTTGGCGGGTTGGTGTTTGCATTTCCGGTAATTTTCCAGAATAACCCATTGCCATCGGTGGGGGTCCAGGCGGTTCCGCTCCAAACCAAAAGATTGTTCTGTGCCGGTGCTGCATTGCTTACAGCATTACCTTGTAACGCCACCACAGTTGGGTTAGGGTAATTGCCGCTAAGGTCGCCACTTGCGGCGCCCAAAGGGCCAGTGGGCCCGGCAATGCCCTGTGCGCCTGTTGCCCCGGCAACACCTGGTACACCCGCATTTCCGGTAGCGCCTGTTACCCCTGCAATACCGGTTGCCCCCGTTATACCTGCAGCCCCCGTTACGCCTTGTATACCTTGCAGCCCCGTTGGCCCAACCGGCCCTGATAATTTACATAAAGAAACCCATTGGGCCGCTGTGTAATAAAAAAAACAGCCTGAGTCTGTATCAAAAACCAACAAAGCATTTGCCGGAGATGGTATACCCGTTCGCTCAATACTGCTGAGCCTGGGCACTAAGAAACCCGTATTTGCAGAATTGAGTTCTAATATAGCGCTGGCATCAGGAGCGGGTGTGCCTATGCCAACATTGTTTTGCGCCGAAAGTGGCCCGGAAATAAAAATCAGGGTGACAATAACCCAAACAAGAGGCTTCATAAACATCATTTCTTTTCGGGGGAATAAATTTGACATGAATATACACTAACTTATAATAACAACCGGGCTGCGGTATAAAGAAAATACCCGGGGGCCTTGTATTTCTGATTTTTCGACGTAATAGCAACTATCAACTCCGGAACGCGAAACCGTTTGCCGCGCGATATGTTTCTGGAAACAACAGGTAAGTGCTTAATTATTTAGGGACTTATTGCTTCCTCTAAATGGCACATCAATGTTCCGTAGTAGTAGCTGGCTGGTGCCTGGGAATTCAGTATTTTTGCTGCCCTGGCTTTGCAAAAAAGGGTCAGTCATATTATTTAAATTAATTAAATTAAATGCCTGTATTTTAACAGCCCCTTTATAATATATCTGGTTAAGATTTTTTACTATCGCCTTTAATTATGAATAAAGCAATTATCCTCTTTTTACTGGCAGTATTATACCCTGCATTTATTTTTGCCCAAACCGGCAAACTGAAAGGAACCGTAAAAGACAGTATTGGTAACCCCATAGAAGCTGCTACAATATTTCTAAAAGAAACGGGTACCGGGGCCACATCAGATGCACATGGAAATTACCTGATTGAAAATATTGCCCCCGGCAATTATTCATTGGCGGTCCGCATCATTGGTTATAATTCTGTTTCGGTAACTTATACCATCAAAGCAAACGAAACTTCAGTTTTAAACTTTACCCTAAGCCCGCAGGCACATTTATTAAATGAGTTGAAGGTAATGGGCACACCAAGTGTAAATGGTATGGGCCATTTAAAGGAAGCACAGGACGGGATTATATACTCCGGCAAAAAAACAGAAGTTTTGGTATTGGATAGTATGGATGCCAACACCGCTCAAAATAATCCACGCGAAGTATTGGGAAGAATACCGGGCTCTAATTATTCGGAAACAGAGGGGGGAGGGTTTCCATCAAACGGAATTGCATTAAGGGGATTACGGCCCACACAATCTATTGAAATGCAAACCCGCCAGGACGGATATAACATTGCCGCAGATTTATACGGTTACCCCGAAACTTATTATATGCCCCCTTTAGAGGCTTTGGATAGAATAGAGGTAATCAGGGGAGAATCATCGTTGCAGTGGGGGCCACAGTTTGGTGGTGTAATTAACTTCATTATAAAAGATCCTCCGGCCGACAAACCTTTTCAGTTTACGGTGCAACTTACCGGCGGAAGCTATGAGTTTTTTGATGCGTATATTTCTATGGGGGGCACCTACAAAAAGTTTAGCTACTACATGTATTGTCAACCTAAATACTCATTGGGTTTCAGGCCTAATTCTGATGTATCGCAGGTTTCTGCTTTTGCCAGGGTAGAATACAAGTTTAGCAAAAAATTCAAGCTGGGTGCCGAATACACCTTGCTGAGAAACCGGATTCACATGGCCGGTGGACTGGATGATGCTGAGTTTGATCAAAATCCAGACCAGTCGGTTCGGGCCAGAAACTGGCTTAAAAGCCCCTGGAATATCGGCGCCTTAACAGGGCTGTGGAATATTTCGGATAAAACATTGTTAAGTTTTAAATCTGCCCTTAACATAAGTGCCCGCGACCTGGTTTGGAGAAATGAAGATGGTGGCATTCAAACCCTTGACACGATTAATCCGGCAACCAACTCATATTCGCCACGCGAAGTTGAACATGAGGGATTTACAAGCGTAACAACCGAAGTACGGGTATTAACCCATTACAATATTCTGGGTGTTGAACAAACATTAGCCGTTGGTATCCGGTATTTCCAGGGATATATGAGCCGCCAGGAAGGAGGGCCCGGCTCAACCGGTTCCGATTTTAATCTTAATTTATACGGCGGCAATTATGCCAATAACCTTAATTTCAGTACTATTAATATTGCCCCTTTTGTTGAAAATACTTTCCATATCGGAAAAATTGTATCCATTACCCCGGGCTTCAGGTTTGAATATATCGAATCAACCGCCAAAGGGTACATTACCGACCCCAACACTTCGGCTATAGTGAATGTGGACTTACGCCAATACTGGGAGATTCCGCTTGCTGGCTGTGGCATACAGATAAAAACAACGCCAACCACCAATGTGTATGCCAATTTTTCGCAGTGTTACGAACCTACCAATTATTCAAACTTAACCCCATTAGGTTCTACCTCGATAATTGACCCAAATCTCAAAGATGTTTCAGGATTTAATTCGGATTTGGGATGGAGGGGCAACATTAGCAATATCCTTAATTTCGATGTGGGGGCTTTCTATATGCCGTTTAATAAGGAAATAGGAATTGAAACCCTTAATAACAGCCAGGGTAACCATTATACTTATGTAACCAATGTTGGCAATGCACTGCATACAGGGCTTGAAACCTACGTTGAAGTAAATCCTTTCAAAAACTCATCGAAATATAAGGGATGGGGAAGGATAAGTGTATTTAACTCCTATTCGTTCGACCACTCGTATTACACCAGCGGCCCTTTTAAGGGAAATGTTGAAGAAATGGCTCCCCTCAATATTGAACGCGCGGGACTTAATTACTCGTATAAAATATTTTCAACCACATTTATCTTCAGCTATTCTACCAAATCCTTTGCCGACGCCAATAATACCGTATACAGCCCCGACGATGCAACCGTTGGCATTATTCCTGCCTACTTTGTAATGGATTGGTCCAGTTCATTCCATATTAAGAACTACAACATTAAACTGGGTATAAGCAACCTTACCGGTACTAAATACTTTAACTTGCGCACCGATGAATATCCCGGGCCGGGAATTATCCCTGCTCCACCCCGCAGTATTTATATTGGGTTTGGGGCAAAATTTTAATTCATGAAGAGCATTAACAAAACAGGGTTCCTGCTGATTACATTGCTGGCTTTCTCAATAGCCAGCCTCAGGGCGCAAACCTTTTGTAATTGCAACCTCCCGATTGATAATACCTTCCAGATTGCACCTATGACACTAGGGCACGGTACGGATGTTGGGGTGCCACCGCTGTACGAAAACAATAATGCAGCAACACCGGCGCTGGCCCTTCCGTTTAATTTTTGTTTTTACGGCCACAATTACGATTCGGTTTTTATAAGCAATAACGGAATTATTTCTTTTTTAAAACCTATCTATTCGTTCATTGATTCGCCTGCTACAGTTCCTTTGGGAACCGATACGCTTATAGTAGCTCCTTTTTGGGCTGATGCCAATACCAACAATAACGGGGGCAGGGTATATTATAAAATAACCCCCACCTATATGGTGGTTATCTGGGATAGCGTAAGATACACAGGTATTGATGTGGATGGCTGGAATAGCTTTCAGCTGATAATTACCAATGGCACTGACCCTATAGTGCCAAATGGAAACAATATCTCGTTTTGTTATCCGGAAATGGAATGGGCCTGCTCAGATTCATCAGGGGGATTTTCGGGATATGGAGGAACAGCGGCATTTGTTGGCATAAACAAAGGAGATGGAATTACCTATGCTCAAATAAGCACATTTGCCTTGCCCGGAGACGCTTATACCGGCCCGTTTTCGCCTTATAACGGGGTTGATTGGCTTGATTTTCAATCTTTCACATTTAATAGTTGTGTTACCGGTAATATTATTGCGCCCATTGTATGCAACAACCTGCCGGCGTGTAACGCATTATACATCTGCCCTTGTGATACCACCGCAACCGAGTCGGCGTACAGGCCAACTGATTCGCTGGTTTCAAATCACTGCGATACAATAACTATGGTTGCTTCTTTTATTTGTGCTGAACCGGGGCAAACTGCAACGCTTTCATACTCCTGCACGGGCGCTTTAAATATATACTCGGTTTATACCAGTACCGCAAATTTTGTTGATTCCATTGTAATACAGGCGATACCGGCATTTGGCGATACCGGCGTTCATACACTAAGTTTGATTGCTACCGACAGTGTTAACCACCTGCATTCAACCGTTACTTATACCATTGATGTAACCAAAGATTGCTTAACCGCAGCAATTGTTGAGCCTGATGTAAAAGACGACTTTGAGGTTTACCCAAATCCGGTGAGCACAGACCTTACCATCAGTTATGCCGGAGTTTCAGGTAATACAAAGGTTAAAATTTATAATGTGCTGGGCGCCCAGGTATTTTCAACCGGCCTTAAAGCCGATAAATCAGACATTGACATTTCGGGTCTGGCACCCGGTATATATTTTGTTGAATTATTTCAAAATGGATATCCGTTGCCGGCAAAAAAAATTATCCGGCTATAATTGTAAAAGATGCGAAGCAGATTAACCCTGGTGTTTATTGTATTGGCACTACTGATTTTTCTGCTGCCCACGTCATGCAGTAAAACGGGCTATACTATTGTAAATACTACTGCCGACTCATCAACACAAATTATAACTGCCAATGATGAACTGGACGTTAATTACGAAGTTGACCAGGCAATCAATGAAGCCTTGCTGGCTACTTCCCTATCAAGCATTGCCAGTGGTGATACATTAAACGCTGAGGCAGCCGGTGAGGTGCTCTACACCACCATCAGCAAGGTTATTATTGATACCAGCCTGATTAAGGACTCATCCTACATCAGGCTTACTTATTACGGTAAAAATGCAGATCAAACCAAAGGGCGGTCGGGAGTTATTAATGTGCAGCTTAGCAGGGATGGCAACGGCAAAATTATACCCTGGAAAACACCCGGCGCCACCATGACCATTACTTTTGAGCAATACGAGGTAATTATTTTGGCCAACAACAAAAGTTTATGGATGAATGGCACCCTGACTATTACCAATAATACCGGTGGTTTGCTAACACAGGCCTCAAATACAGCCCTGCTTCCGGGAGATTCATTGCAGGATAAAGTGAATGGCAGCATCGTATTTACGTATAACGACAACACTAACCTTATAGTAACCTGGACCTGGAACCTAAATCAAATCCGGATGTTTAATATCCGGAATACAGTGTTGACTTCTACTATCAGGGGCGATACAACTATCAGCAATTTAGCCGGGGTTTCTACTTCGGGTAATACGCGGTTTGGATATAGTTTTTATACCCAGGTTACAGTTCCCGCGGTGCAAACTATTTCGTCTTTATACCTGCTATCCAATCCCTTATCAGGCGAAAAAATAATACGGGGAATACCTGAACCTATGACAATAGATTACGGCGTTGACGGCCATGGCAACCCCGTAACCAGCGGCAATCCTTATGGCTATAAACTGTCGTGGATTTCGAACGGAGGTTTGGGGGTGGTTATAGAGAGTTACCCGGCTATTTAGGTCAAAAATAAATCATGGCAACAAATTCCGAACATTCATAATCCATCGGAGTTTTAACTCCGTTCATTTAACAACTTATTTCGGATTGGATATTGTTACTTTTATTATCGGGGAAATATTTTTTTATTTGGCGACCTAAAGTCAAAATTTTAATAAAACACTACTATGCTTATTTCTACAAGAATAAAACTGATGGGTTTGGTGATGGGTTTTTACTTGTTAACCGGGCAATTGAATGCCCAGGGCACATGGACACCGGTAACCAGGCCAGCACCAGATCCTAACAACGGTGTTATGTTGCAAATGAGTGACGGCTCAGTAATCTGCCATACCACTGATGGCGCTGTTCCGGGAAAACGGGCGCTTGGAGATGGAACTATCTGGAATAAATTAACGCCGGATTCTACAGGAAGCTATGCCAACGGAACATGGGATACAATAGGGCACATGAACCAGGAGCGGTTTTCGTTTTCTTCAGCAGTATTAAAAGACGGCAGGGTTTATGCAGCCGGTGGGGAGTATGGAACTGATGGAACACAGGCCGGGTATCACGGAGAGGTTTACAACCCAGCTACTAATACCTGGACCGAAATATCAGGTTCAACCGCCGCCAAGGTAATCAGCGATGGTAGCTGCAAGATACTTGATGATGGTAGCATTCTTCAGGGTTTAGTAGATGTATCATTTCCGGTTCACACCGTATTTTTCACACCATCTACCAATGCTTATACAGCAGGGCCATCAAGCCTTCACGGTTCTAATGAATCTATGTGGCTGAAATTACCTGATAACAGCATCCTTTTTGTGGATGAAGATGCGCAAACTTCAGAAAGGTATATTCCATCAACAAATACGTGGATTGCTGATGCCAGTGTTCCGGTTGCTTTATATGACCCTTACGGATATGAATGTGGCCCGGCCTGGATGTTACCTAATGGAAAAGCATTTTTTATTGGTGGCACTAATAAAACAGCTATTTACACCCCATCGGGAACGACTGCCCCCGGAACATGGGTTGCCGGCCCGGATGTACCTAACGGTTATGGGATGCCCGATGCACCAGGCGTAATGATGATAAACGGTAACATATTGTTTGCCTGTTCGCCTCAGCCAACCCAGCAAAATGAGTTTGCAAGCCCAACCGCGTTTTATGAATATAACTATTTAACCAATGCCTTTACCGCGGTAAGTGCCCCATCTACAGCCTCAACCAAGGCAGTTTGCCAGAATTACTGCCTGCTTGGTTTAGCTAATGGCCAGGTTTTATGCGGATTGGCCCAGGCCACTACCCAGCAATCTGAACAATATTTTCTTTATAACCCAACCGGCACTCAGCTTGCCGCAGGCCAACCTGTAATTACCGGGGTTACCCGCTTAACATGTACCACGGCCATGGTAACAGGACATGGGTTTAACGGTATAAGCGAAGGCTCAGCCTTTGGCGATGAAAATGAGTGCGATAGCAATTACCCGCTTTTCAGGTTTACAAAAGGTGGTAAAGTATATTATGCCCGCAGTTATAACTGGAACAGCACCGGTGTACAACGGGGCCTTAAACCCGATACGGCATATATCACACTTCCAAACTCAATGGTTGCGGGCTCGTATTACATGTACTGTGTTGCCAATGGTATTGCTTCCGATTCAATATTGTTTGTAGATTCAACAGCTTCGCTAAGTAGTACGCTAACCCCGCCCTCAATATGCACCGGCTCGGCTTTTACCTATGTAGCTACCAGCTCTACCTCCGGGGCCACTTATACCTGGACCAGGCCAGCGGTAACAGGCATAAGCAATGCAGCTATTACCACACCGCAATCAACTAACCCGAACGAGGTTTTGACAAATACTACTGCTGCCCCTGTAACCGTTGTTTATGATTATAGTGTAAGCGGTGCAGGCTGTACTAACGATGAAAGTGTTTCGGTTGTGGTTAACCCGGCACCAGTGGCCAATTTTACGGCTTTCCCTACTACCAGTTGTTCTTTGCCCGATTCTGTAGCCTTTACCAATACCACAATTGCAGGTACAACTTATACCTGGTATTTTGGCGATAATAATACCAGCACGGCAACCAGCCCCGTTCATTCTTATACTACTGCGGCAAGTTACTCTGTAAAATTAGTTGCCAAAAGTGCCTGCGGGGCTGACTCCATTACACAGGCAAATCTTATTGTTATATCGCCTCCGGCAGCTCCTGTTGCAGCATCCCCTGTTAGCGTCAGTTGCGGCGCAACTGCAACTTTAACGGCAACCGGCACCGATACCTTAAAATGGTTTAACCAGCCAACCGGTGGCGCCATACTGGGCACCGGAACAAGTTATACAACCGGCTCAATAAGCGGTAATACCACTTATTACGTTGAAAACTATTCGCCGTCTTCATCATCATATTGCCCGCCCTTAACCGATGGTATCGGCGGAGGTGGAAACTTTGCGAATACAAACTACCACGGAGAAATTTTTAACGTAAATCAGGCATGTACACTTGCATCCGTCCTTGTTTACTCTACCGGTGCAGGAAACCGCACCATTACTTTGATGGACGCAAATAACAACGTTTTGCAAACCACTGTAGCAAATATACCTAACGGCGCCAGCAGGGTAACGCTTAACTACCCGCTTGCGGTAGGTACCGGTTACCAGATAGGCTGCGGAGATGGTGTTACCACTACCAATCTTTACAGAAATAATGCCGGTGTTGCTTTCCCATATACCGACCCTGCTGGTTTTGTTACCATTACCGGTAATGATATCGTCCCATCGGATCCTGCATACTATTACTACTTCTACGATTGGCAGCTGGAAGGTGCCCCATGTGTAAGCTCCAGAACACCGGTAGCTGTTAATGTAACCAATGGTTTAAACATAACCTCAAACATTACCGGTGTTGCCTGCAATGGCGGGGCTAATGGCAGTGCAGCACTTACCCCAACAGGTGGTACCCCTGCTTATTCTTATACCTGGAGCAATGGCGAAACTACAGCTACCTTAACCGGGGCATCGGCAACTACTTATACCGTTACCGTGCATGATGCATCGGGCTGTTCAGGCACTGCCAGCGAATCTATAACCCAGCCAACTGCTATTAACGTTTCGGTTACTACTACCGGTGCTTCCTGTGGTTCAAGCACCGGCACAGCTACCGCAGCAGTTTCAGGCGGCACGGCTACCTATAGCTATCTTTGGAGCAACGCAGAGACCACCGTCACTGCAACGGGTTTAGCACCTAACACATATACCTTAACCGTTACCGATGCCCATAGCTGCACCGCTACCGGGCAGGCCGTTATTGTCAATTCGGGCAATCTTACTGTGGTAGCTACTGGTACCGGTGCAACGTGCAACGGGGCATCAACCGGCAGCGCCAGTGTAACCGTAAACGGAAGCGTTGGTACTATTACTTACAATTGGTCCAACGGCGGCTCTACAAATCCTATTACAAACATACCAGCCGGTTCTTATAATATAACTGTTTCTGATGCGGGTGGCTGTTCAGGTACGTCAGGCACTACAGTATCGCAACCTACGGCGCTTAACGTTTCAGTTATCGCAACAAACAGTGGCTGCGGTGCGCCTAACGGAAGTGCTGTTGCCAGTGTAACAGGCGGTACATCAGGTTACACTTATTTATGGAGCAACGCAGCCACAACGACTATTATATCCGGCTTGTCAGCTGCTTCTTATAATCTTACCGTAACCGATGCAAATCTATGCACGGCTACGTCATCGGCCACTATTGCCAACTCGGGCCAACTCAATATCAGTACCACAACAACAGCAACAAGTTGTACTGGCGGGGCTACCGGCAGTGCAACTGCCGCAGTAAACGGAGGTACATCGCCATTTACTTATGCGTGGTCTGATGGTAATACAACTGCTTCAATAACCGGTGTTAATGCCGCTACCTACCAGATAACCATATCTGACAATGCGGGTTGTACAGGTACGGCTTCAGCGGTGGTGTCTGCAGGTACCGCTTTAAGTATAACTACTGCATTAACCAACCTCCTGTGCTTTAATGATGTCAATGGCGTGGCTTCGGTAAGTGTTATCAGCGGTACCTCACCATATCAATATGCCTGGAGTAACGGTAGCAATACCGATACCATTACAGGCCTTGCTGCAGGTAGTTATTATGTAACTGCAACTGATGCACGCAATTGCCAAACTATTGATTCGGCGGTAATCCAGCAGCCCAGCTCCATCACCATTTTTATAAACGCTGTACAACCAACCTGCTCAGGCCTCACCAACGGCAACGCACAGGTGCATGCCACCGGTGGTACTCCCGGCTATAATTACCTGTGGTCAACCGGTTCAATAAGCTTAGGTTTAGGTAACCTGGCGCCGGATGGTTATTCGGTTACCTTAACCGATGCAAATGGTTGTACCGCCATGTCAACTTTCACCATTACTAATCCGCCTCCTGTAACCGCCACGGTAAATGCCATTAATGATTCGTGTTACGGTTCAAGTGATGGGAATATCCAGATTACTCCTGTGGGTGGAACCGGTCCTTATTCTTACTTATGGAGCAATAACAGCACCGCAGCTGAACTCACCAACCTTGCTGCAGGTAATTACATCGTAACAATAACCGATGTACACAATTGCAGCGGTACAGATACTACCGGTATTACACAACCGGCACAAATTACCATTACTACCTCAGCCACTGAAACCCCAGGCGGTCAGTCAACTGGTTCTGCATCCGTTAGCAATGTTACCGGCGGAATATCGCCTTACCTTGCTACCTGGTCTAATGGCTTAACGGGTAATACCATCAGCGGCCTTGCTGCCGGCACTTACACAGTTACTGTTACAGACCACAATGGTTGCCAGTCAACCGCTACTGCTACTGTTAGTAATTCGGTGGGCATAATTTCAGTTAACNNTGCCGCCCGTTTTTATTTTGCTTATGCTGTAAACAAAAATCATCCGCATGATTATTGTCATAAAAATCATTTTTAGAATATACAATACACCCTGATGAAGATTCACCAATTAAACCCAATAAATGCCGACAGGGGTAAAAAGGTTATGGAATGCGAATTTGATAACCCCTTAATTTTCAGCATGGTATCCGGAAACCATGAAATTTGGTGTTACAAAATATTTCACTGCTGACCTGAACAGAATAATCGCCCTATAATATGCCTGTTTCAGGCCGTCTTATTGCCAACCATTCATGGTGTACCGGGAACGGGCCCTGATAGCGAAAAGCATCAGGGATTTTGGTATTTTTACCCTCCAAAACAATTCAAAAAACCATGAGCATTATTTACCGTAGTCTTCAGGCAGCTTTTTTAGTTGTGTCTGTAACTTTAACCACCTTACCTCTTAGCGCGCAAAGCACTGAACACGAAAAAGAGGAAATTGAACATATAAAAACAAGGGAAGCAAATACGCCTCAATTAAGGCCTGTATCGGCAGAACCTGTAACGGAAAAAACCGTTCAGATAGCGCCGCCCACAGTTGTTAATTTTACTGAGCGCGCCAATTGGTTGCTGGCCCATCCTAACACCAACGTTACTTTTCGCAATAACGAGGAAAAAGAAGAAGGCCATCCTTTTTTACCTCACCAGCCTGTTGCAAACCCGAAAGCCACTGAAGTTGGCCACGGCAAGAACACTACCGGTACCGGGGGCAATAATGAAAAGGCCGCAACAAACTCACCTGCCCCGCTGCTTAATTTTGCGGGTTTAGCCGGTGATGGTTCCGTAATCCCTCCGGATATTAAGCTTGCCGTGGGGCTTACTTACGCCATGGAGGTAACCAATCAATCGTTTACCATTTACGATAAGAGCAACGGGGCGCTGGTAAGCACTGTTGATTTAGGTACGTTTTTCAACTTCTCACAAACCGGCAATAACTTTCTTACCGACCCCCATGTTTTGTATGACGCCATACATGGCAGGTTCCTGGCAGTAATAGATGCTATTATTGTTGGTAACACAGGTACTTTTATTCTGGCCGTATCGCAAACCAACAACCCTACCGGTAACTGGTACCTTTATACCATTACAGGCGCTAACAATGATATAACTACAGCTGATGATGCAACCCTGCTTGATTTTCCAATCATGGGTTATAACCAAAACTGGGTGGTTTTAACAGGCGACCAGTTTACGGCTACCGGTAACAGTACTACCGATTGTATATTTGTTATGGACCGCGCTTCGCTTTATGCTGGCACACTGGGAACAATTAAAACGTTTACCGATGCGAACAGCTCCCAGGTTTGCCCGGCCCAAACAATGGACACCACTACTTTAACCGAATACCTGGTACAGGAATACAATGGTAGCCTCGGTGAGGTTCAGATAGGATGGATTTCAGGTGCGGTCGGCGCACCAGCATATACTATGTCTAGTACTGGAGGTACTAACGGAGTTATAACTGCAACGGTAGGCGGTGTTACGCAAACATGGAACGATAATCCAACCTTCGCTACACAAAAAGGTTCAACAGCCACTATTGATGACGATGACCCTCGTTTTGCCCAAGCAGAAGTAATTAATGGCTCTTTTTGGTTTGCGCATACTGCATTTTTACCAGCTACCGGCACAGCAACTTACAGTGCTGCCGACTGGTGGCAGATAAACCCGGCTACCCTAGCTGTACTGCAATATGGCCGGGTTAGCGATGGTTCTTCCTTTTATTACTACCCTAATATTAATGCCAATGCCACCGGCGATGCTATTGTAGGCTATACTATTTCTTCAACCACTGAATATGCCAGCGCGGCTTATTCATTCCATGCTGCAGCTGATGCTGTCAATACCATGGAAAACCTTTACACCTTTAAGGCAGGGGTTTCAAGTTATGACCCAACCAGCGGCCAGGATAACCGTTGGGGAGATTTTAGCGGTGTAGCCATTGACCCTGTAGATAATTCGTTTTGGGTGGCTGATGGTTGGGGAAATACCAGTAACAACTGGGCTACACAAATTGCGCATGTGGCGTCATCAGCCCCTATCACAAGCCCTCCGGTTGCAAATTTTCAGGCTGATAATACCACCAGTTGCACAGGCATTATTCAGTTTACGGATTTATCAAGCAATACTCCAACATCCTGGTTATGGACTTTTGGCGATGGAACCACTTCCGCTGTTCAAAACCCAACCCATAATTACCTTACCAACGGAACTTATACGGTAACATTAAAAGCTACCAATGCTTACGGCAACAACACGCAAACAATCAGCTCTTACATAACCATCAATGAGCCGGCAGGCCCTGCAGCTGTAGGCGCTTCTCATTGCGGATCAGGTACCTTCTCCTTATCTGCCACTACTACCAACCCTGTTAAATGGTACAATGCTGCCGGAAATCTGCTTTCAACCAGCAACCCGTTTGTAACTCCGGTGTTAACCCAAACTACTACTTACTACGTACAGGACAGTGTTCCTCTTCCATATGATACTGCAGGACCTAAAAACAACACGGCGCTGGGAACCGGTGGTTACCTTGCTCCTAACTACGGGCTTAATTTCAGCGTGTTACAACCCGGAACTTTAGAAAGTGTATATATCAATGCATCGGCTGCCGGTTCAGTCACTATTTTTATTCAGAATTCCGGTGGCACTACTGTAAACACTACAACAGTTAACGTTCCGGCAGGTGGAAGCCGTGTAACGCTTAACTTCCCGCTAACAGTGGGTACAGACTACCTGATTAATTATTCGAGCACCATAACCTTGTATAGAAATAATGCCGGTGCAATTTATCCTTTCAATGATGCCAACGGTATTGTAAGCATCACCGGTAACAGCGCGGCGGCAACAGGATACTATTACTTCTTCTATGATTGGTACGTAACAGGAGCTGGCTGCAACTCACAAGCTACAGCAGTAACGGCTACGGTTACTTCAGGTATAACCACCAGTAACGTGGCCATTACCAATGTGGCCTGCAATGGAGGTTCAACCGGTTCGGCCATTCTTACTCCTACCGGTGGTACTCCTGCTTATACTTACCACTGGAGCAACGGACAAACCACAGCTACTTTATCAGGTGTTGCAGCGGGTAATTATTCGGTTACAGTCAACGATGCTTCGGGTTGCTCAGGCACAGCTGCTGAAACAATCAGCCAGCCGGCAGCTTTAAATATTTCTGTTACCTCTACAGGTGCTTCCTGCGGCTCCAGTACCGGCAGCGCTTCGGCAACTGTTTCGGGTGGTACATCGGGTTATTCTTATCTGTGGAGTAATGCCGCTACCGCTGCAAGTATTGCTAACCTGGCCCCGGCCACTTATACCGTTACCATTACTGACGCGCACAGTTGTTCAGGCACTGGTACTGCTACCATTACCAGTTCGGGCGGACTTAATTTAACTGCTTCGGCCGTTGATGCCGCCTGCTTTGGTACTGCAACCGGCAGTGCTACAATTGCTGTAACGGGTGGTAGTGGTAATGCTACTTATCACTGGTCTAACGGCGGGGCTGCTGCTACTATCAGCAATGTTGCCGCAGGCACTTACACCGTAACGGTTTCAGAAACGGGTGGTTGTTCAGGCACTGCCTCTCAAACGGTTACTCAGCCCGCATCAGCCCTTAATGTTTCTTCAACTGCCACCAACAGTGGCTGCGGTTCGCCTAACGGAACAGCCACAGCAACTGCTTCAGGCGGTACCTCTTCTTATTCTTATGAATGGAGCAATACTGCTAATACGGCGGCCATCTCCGGTTTATCTGCCGCTACTTATACTGTTACTGTTACCGATAACCATCAGTGTACCGCTTCCACAGCGGCTGTAGTCAATAATTCAGGTATTCTAAATATCAGCACTTCACCTAATGTTACCAACTGCTCAGGCGGTTCTACCGGCGGGGCCAGCGCTACCGTTAACGGCGGCACTGCACCATTTGCTTACCACTGGTCAAACGGTACTACTACGGCTGCTATATCAGGCGTTACTGCGGGTACTTATACCGTTACCATTTCTGACAATACCGGCTGCTCAGGCACATCTTCGGTAGTTGTGGCTTTGGGTTCGGCTATAGGTTTAACGTCTTCTTTAACCAATGTTAAATGCTTTAATGAAAGTAATGGCAGTGCTTCTGTAAATGTAACAGCGGGCACTTCTCCATATTCTTATGCATGGAATAACGGCAGTACCGCTTCTTCAATTTCCAATCTTAGCGCCGGTACTTATTACGTTACCGTAACTGATGCCCGCAGCTGCATTGCTCTTGATTCTGCAATTGTTAGCCAGCCTGCTTCAATTACCATTTTTGTAAGCACGGTTCAACCTACCTGTTCTGGTTTAAATAACGGTTCAGCTACGGTTTCAGCCAGCGGTGGTACACCTTCTTACTCATACAACTGGTCAACCAGTACCAGCGGAACCGGGGTTAACAGTCTTGCACCGGGCAGTTATTCAGTAAGCTTAACGGACGCCAACAATTGTACCTCTTCATCAAATTTCTCTATTACCAACCCGCCTCCGGTGAGCGCCTCGGTAATTGCAGGCAACGATTCATGTTTCGGTTCAAGCGATGGTGATGTCCAGCTTACTCCGGCAGGTGGAACCAGTCCTTACGCTTATTTGTGGAGCAATAACAGTACTTCAGCCACCGTTACCAACCTGGCTGCCGGCACTTATAATGTTACTATTACCGACGTGCACAATTGCAGCGCTACCACTACTGCAAGCATTACTCAACCGGCACAAATTAACGTTACTACCTCTGCTACCGAAACGGCCAATGGCCAGTCAACCGGTTCAGCTACTGTTAGCAATGTTACCGGCGGGGTGGCGCCATTTGTGGCTACCTGGTCTAACGGCTCAACAGGTAATACCATCACCGGCCTGGCTGCAGCAACTTATACGGTTACTATTACCGACCACAATGGTTGCGAATCAACAGCCACTGCCACGGTTAGTAATTCGGTGGGCATAATTTCAGTTAACAGCGACCTTTCATTTACTATTTATCCTAACCCTGCAAAATCAGAAGTAACTATTGATGCAGGTACCTTGGATAAAGAAACAACTTTGGTATTGGAAGATATCCTGGGCCAAACCCTGATGTCGAAAGAGGTTACTACTACCCCCGTTAATATTGACCTTAACAATTATGCTAACGGCGTTTACTTTGTTGAGTTAAGACAAGGCAACAAAAGATCAGTGAAGAAACTGGTAATAAGCAAATAAGCACTTCATCCATTTAAACATTACGGGCTAAAGAGTTTTAAAACTCTTTAGCCCGTTTTTATTTTATGGCCTTTAACTATCCGACCGATTCGATAAATCTGCAAGCTGAATTTGCATTGACTGTTGAGACACCGTTTGTTTATTACCCGGCTGTTCACTCTGTATTTGCTCCGTGCGAAACATGTATTTTGATACTACCTGAATAACTCTATTGCGGCACACTCCATTTCCAGTTTCTGATTTCCGGAAGGTCTTCGCCGTGTTTGCAGATATAAAGTTTATGTTCTACAAGTTTATCTGCCATCATTTGCCTCAGGTAAGCACCCCGGGCGCCCAGCTGCGGCAAACGGTCAATGGAATCAATAACCAGGTGAAAGCGGTCAAGGTCATTTTGTACCCGCATATCAAATTGTGTAGTAATGGTGCCCTCTTCTTTATAACCCCTAACATGAAGATTGAGATTAGTGCGCCGGTAGGTTAAGCGGTGTATCAGCCAGGGATAACCGTGAAAAGCAAATATGATATGCTTGTCTTTAGTAAAAAGAGCGTCATAGTCTTTGTCACTTAACCCATGCGGATGCTCGCTGCTGGGCTGCAGTTTCATCATGTCAACCACATTAATAACCCTGATTTTCAGTTCGGGTAAATGCTGGCGCAGAATGGAAACTGCAGCCAAAACCTCCAGCGTTGGTGTATCGCCGCAACACGCCATCACCAGGTCCGGTTCGGCGTTTTGGTCGTTACTGGCCCATTGCCATATACCAATGCCCTCGGTACAATGCACCGCAGCAGCCTCCATATCCAGCCATTGGGGCATCGGCCGTTTTCCGGCCACTACCACGTTAACATAGTGCCTGCTGCGAAGGCAGTGGTCAAAAACCGATAACAGGCAATTTGCATCGGGTGGTAAATAAACGCGTACTATATCTGCCTTCTTGTTCACCACATGGTCTAAAAAGCCGGGGTCCTGGTGGGTAAAACCGTTATGGTCCTGCTGCCATACGTGCGAGGCCAGCAAATAATTAAGCGAAGCTATTTTGCGCCGCCAGGGCAACTCAGCGGTAACCTTCAGCCACTTGGCATGCTGGTTAAACATCGAATCAACAATATGAATAAACGCTTCGTAACAGTTAAACAAACCGTGCCTGCCCGTAAGCAAATAACCTTCCAGCCATCCTTCGCACTGGTGCTCGCTTAGCATAGAATCTACTACGCGCCCGGCAGGTGCAAGAAACTCATCGTTTTTTACAGTTTCAGCTTCCCACTGGCGGTTGGTAGCTTCAAATACCTCATTTAAAAGATTCGAGAGCGTTTCATCCGGGCCAAAAATTCTGAAGTTATGTGCTTCCTCATTCAGTTTTACTACATCGCGCAAAAATTTACCCAATACAAATGTATCCATAGCTTCAACGGAACCCGGCACCGGAACCTCAACTGCGTGCTGATGAAAATCGGGCATCCTGAGGTCGCGCAGCAAAATGCCACCGTTGGTATGCGGGTTAGCGCCCATGCGCCTGCTACCAGCAGGTGCCAGCTCCGCCAGTTCGGGCATTAGTTTGCCCTGTGCATCAAAAAGTTCCTCAGGTTTGTAGCTTTTCATCCAGCTTTCAAGTTGCGCCACATGTTCAGGGTGCGTTGAGTCTACTAATATGGGTACCTGGTGCGACCGGAAGGTATTCTCAATTTGCAGGCCATCAACAATTTTAGGCCCGGTCCACCCCTTTGGCGACCGTAGCACTATCATAGGCCAACGTGGCCGTGTAGTATCATTATTAGTTCTTGCGTTAGTTTGAATTTGCTGTATGTGCTCTGTTACTTTTTCCAAAGTAGAAGCCATCAGTTGATGCATTTTATCGGGGTCATCGCCTTCAACAAAATACGGGGTCCATCCACAGCCTTTAAAAAACTGTTCCAGTTCTTCGTGCGTAATGCGTGCCAGCAGCGTTGGGTTACTTATTTTAAAACCATTTAAGTGCAGTATAGGCAGCACCGCTCCATCATTTACCGGATTAAGAAATTTATTGGAATGCCATGCAGTAGCCAGCGGGCCGGTTTCCGCTTCGCCATCACCAACCACACAGGCAACAATCAAATCGGGGTTATCAAACGCCGCACCAAATGCATGGCTAAGCGAATAACCCAACTCGCCACCTTCATGTATTGAGCCGGGAGTAGTAGGCGCCACATGGCTTGAAATACCACCGGGAAAAGAGAATTGCGTAAATAATTTTTTCATACCCGTCTCATCCTGGCTGATGTTCGGATAAAGCTCGCTATAGGTTCCTTCAAGATAAGTATTAGCCACCAGCGCCGGGCCACCGTGGCC
>PMXD01000021.1 GCA_003165895.1 Bacteroidota bacterium
ATATTTGAGGGTGAGTAGTTACATTTATTATAATAATACCCTATTTCCCGTTAAGTGGGGGGGGTATTATAAATGGGTGAAAATGAAGCTATTAGTACACATTATTGAGGCGCTACATGCATTTATAATAATAAACAAAGCAAAAATATTAATAATTTGTTTCAGTGTGCTGCTATTGTATTTAATGGAAAAATGAGATTACATTTGGTTTACGTTCCTTACTTATGTATCCTTTTTCATTTAAATCCCCCAAACATGAAAAGACTTCTGCTTATTGCGTTTATCCTAACCGCCGCTAACGTTTCTTTTTCGCAAAACTACATTTTATTGAGTACTGGGGCTACAGGGCATACAGGTACCGGCAACTCGGCAATTTACCAGGACCCTGCCACAAGTAATATTGGAATAAGTAACGTCAGCCCGGCGGCAACTTTAGATGTATGGGGTGTATATGCAGGCGGTGGAGTTGGTTACCCGCCGGAAATTATAAGCTCTTATTATGACGGCGCTGTTCCTATCCCCATTGGCACAAGCAGGCCGAATCACTTTTTAGCCTCGCATGAAACAGTAACGGGCTTACTAGACCCAATATATTCCACTGTAACTGATTTTTCAATTAATAGCGTGGGCCAGGTAGGTATTGGCGCGGCGGCTAACAGCAGCCGCGATCTTTTTATACAAGATCATACGTATAACGAATGTGGGTTTATAGGCAACGCAGTGATAACCCTGTTTGATAACGCAAACAATTTTTTGCTACAGGCTTCAAACATGGGTAGCTCCACGGTACCAAGCGGTGGATTAATTATTGCTTCTAATTCCGCCGTGGCATGTTCAACCAATACAACCACTCTTGCTCTTGGTGTATTTGACCAATCCGGGACGCTAACCAAACCACTATTTAGTGTTGTTGGGCAGGGAGTGGTTTCTATTGGTGCATCGGACCCTTTAGCTCAGTTAGATATTATGCAAAATAATAGCGTTACTGATTATTTGTTTCACGTGGGTAGCTATGCCAGTAGCAGCTCCGATTTTTTTTCAGTACATAATGATGGCTATGTTGGTATTGGGAAATTAAACCCGGGTAATGCTTTGGTTGAGGTAAGTGATGTTAATGGCCTTGGGGCAAGCAATATCCCGCTTTTTACAATTGATAATGGCGAAGGCAATAGTTATCTCAGGCTTATGGGCAGCAGTGGAAGCAGCGGAGGGACTTCTTTACAACTTTTTTCGGGCAGCAACGCTGGCTGGCCTACCCAAATTCAGTTTTGGAATGCTGACGCCACTGCTGAACGGCATTTAATTACAGATGATTTTGGCACCGGTAACCTGCTTATTTGGCCAGGCTGGAGTACCACCGCCAGTAATGTTGTAGAAATTGCGGGAAGTGAGCAAATAGACGGAACTGCATGGATAGGTTACAGCCCTGCCCCTGAAGGACAAGGTAGCGGCACCTTCCCTACCTGGAGTTTATCGGTTGATGGGCAAGTTGTTGCTAAAGAGATAGTAGTAACAACTACCAGTTGGGCAGATACTGTATTTAGTAATACCTACCAGCTTAAACCATTGGCAGATGTTGAGAGTTACATAAAGCAAAACCACCACTTGCCCGAAGTGCCTGCTGCAAGCGAGGTAGTTTGCACCGGTATAAGTTTGGGGGATATGAATAAAATACTAATGCAAAAGGTGGAAGAGTTGACCTTATATGTTGTGCAACAACAAAAGGAAATTGATGAATTAAAGAAAAAATAGGGTAACAATGAAAACTAAGATACAGCTATTCGCGTTATTAATTTTCAATTTGCATTTGGCTTATGCTCAAATTACACCTACGCCTGCGCCAACTTACTTTGTGAGCAAAGGTGCGGATGTTCAGGTTACTACCAGTAGTATCTGGCATTCTGAAGAAAGTATTGCTATTGATATGGGAAATCCTCTTTCATTAATTATTAGTGCAAATACAGATATAGTTATTAAAAAGCATAATCATAACCATTCATCACAAGGAATTTGGACCAGTTCAGACGGCGGCAATACATGGTCTGGTAGCGACCAATTGCCCAATAGTGGCGAAGGTGCCTGCGATCCAAGTTGTGTCTTTGACGCGGCGGATCAGGGCTATGTGTTGGGTCTAGGCAAACAGCTTGGAGATGATTACGATGGGGTAAATTTACAAACTACAAATAATGGTGGTGTTTCTTGGAATCCCCAAGTGGCTGAAGATGATTTCAATGACGATAAACCGATGTCCGCCGCTATTGATGTATCAGGTACAAGTCCTTACGTAAATTATTTTTATACTGCATGGACTAACTTTGACACTAACAATGACGGAACGGATATAAGATCTGTGCAAATCAATAGGTCAACTGACGGTGGCCTAACCTTCGGAAATCTACAAACATTAAAAACTGGGTTTGGGCATGGTGTTAATGTTCAAACAGGGCCAAATGGCGAAGTTTATGTTTGTTGGGCTGATTATACCAATGAAACGTCAACAACAATAACACCGGGTAATTACATTGCCTTTGCTTCGGATATCAGTAATGGTGGCACAAGTTTTACCGCGGCCACAGATATTATTAAGGAAACCGGCGCACCGGTTGTAACCCTCTCTCCGGATAATGTTACAAGCCCTGTTGCGGCTTTTAACAATACCCGTTTGAATGATTATCCTTCAATGGCAGTTGATAAAGGGTGCGGGCCTAATAATCATCCGGGTAGAATTTATATAGCATATTCCGATGGTTTTGATGCCGGGCAGAATTTGATAAAGGTAACTTACTCAGACGATAATGGAAGTACATGGCAAAGCAGCACAACTGTAAGTACTAACCCGTCATTTATCCAAAGTTGGTTTCCTGCTATTGCCGTTGACGCCACAACTGGGTTAGTAAATGTAGTTTATTACAGTATTGATGCCACTAGCCCTGCGTTCAATACTAATACTTACGTTTCATACTCCACTGATGGAGGATATACCTGGCAAACAATTAAGGCAAGTGATGCATCACATGTTACATCAGCGATAATCGCCTCTAATTATTATGCAGGCGATTATATCTCAATTTGTAGTTATAACGGAAATTCTTATGCCACCTGGCATGATAACCGTAGCGGCCAGTGGCAGGTCTATGTAGCTAACATTGGCTATTCAGCGCCTATATCATATTCGCGGCAAAATAATATTGAAATAAATGCCAGTAATCTGACGTTTATAGGTACCAGCACAAACGAAGTAAATTTTCAAGCTGAAAATGATATTATTTCGCCTTCCAATGGCCTTCCGCTTACGGTGCCCTACGGTGTTACTTACACCGCTGGCAACGAAATTATTTTGGAACCCGGCTTTGAGGCAAGCAGCGGTGTAATCGGCAGTTATTTTTTCGGTGGCCCTACTCCACCGAACACTTTTCTGGCGCAAATCAAGCCAACGGATTGTGAAACTCCCGGCTTACTAGATGTGGCAAATTTTAAAAGCGCAATAATTAAAACTGACACATTAAATCATATAGGAATATACTGTTACCCAAATCCTACCGCCAATAATATTACCTTTGGTTTCAGCGATTCTATAATGCAGGGGCAGGTAACTTTACAAATTAAGGATATAAACGGCCAAATGATTCAATCTCTTCCTATTTCAACCCAGGCGAACGGCAAATTCCAATATGATTATAGTTGCAATGGATTATCTGCCGGGGTGTATTTTTTTACATTTTTATCAAGTGATAAAACAATGACAAGTAAATTTATAAAGCTAAATTAAAATGAAAACTACTAAACCAATCTCATTGGCAATTTTATTAAGCCTGTGTGCGCTTATGATATTTAGTTCGTGCCACAAAACCCCTGCTGCAATAAGTTTAAGCGATTACCCGAATAAAATCGGGGACCAGTGGGTATATTTTGTGTATGATAGTATGGCTCATACAAGCGACACTTTAACTGTCACCATAGCGTCCGCAGGCTCTCTGAATGGTGCCGGTACATTATTATGGCAATACTCTTACTCCAGTGGTTATATTGATACGTTACAAACACTTGTATCAGGTGACACCGTTAGTTATTATACGAATACTATTTTGCCAAGTGTAAACTTTGTTATTTTATTTCCGCTGATGAATGGTTCGAATTGGGCTTATCCCAGCGGTGCAACATATGGGTCGTCATATATTGGAAATTATTCGGTTAAGGGCCAGAATTATTCTAATGTTTATGATGTTACCCATATTGAGCAGGCACCTAATTATTATTTAGCCGATAATATATATATAAGCCCCAAAGTTGGAATAGTTTACCGGAATATAAATGAAGCTTATTACGTAAACCAAACGTGGTTATTAATGAGTTACAGGGTAAATTGATATACTATGAAAAAACGACAGTTTTTATTTATTTTTATCGCTTTGCAGGTACTTACTAATTGCAAAAAGGAAATCAAAAACCCTGTTTATCAGTACTACCCTATGAATATTAATAATGAATGGGTTTATGCCATCAATAATTTTTACGGCGGGTTAGATACCCTGCATATTAAGGTAATAGGCAAATCAAACCTGTCAAACAATCAACCTTGCTGGCAAATGGCATATAAAGACAATTACGGATTGTATAACGATACAACTTACACCTATATATCGGACAATAAGGATACGGTTTTGACTTATAGTAATCAAAACGACACTTCATTATCGGAAAAGTGGATATTATCTGATGTTATAAACAATACCTGGACAGGGGTAAGCCCTTTAGATAAATTTATTTTTCAGGCTTCGGTTGATTCAATGTCTTCTTTTCATATAACTTACTCTAATGTGTGGAACATTGACAGGGCGTATTATTATGGTACGAATGGTATTTATAAAGATCTTGAACAGTTTTATTTTGAAGCAAATGTCGGGCTGTGCTTTTATACCACAAGTCAAACTACCCCAAATGAGTTGGTAGGGCAGGAATGGCATTTAATCAGCTATCAATTGTATTGATTTGAAATCAGTTGCCAGACGATTCCATCGTGAGACCCAAACGGGCATTTAAACTTCCAGGTTGGCCTGAAGGCACACCTGGAAGAACGGGATTGTAGTCCATGGCGTCCTATTTATAAATTGGATGGAGTCACTTTGACAACCGCGAATCCAACCGACTCATCAGCAAATACTTCGGTGTCATTAGGCAATGATTCTATTACTATTTTTCCCAACCCATTTGCTAATAAGGTACAAATTGCTTTTAATGTTGATAAAGATGAAACACCCGTTAGCATTATAGTAACCGATGTTTTAGGTAACTTAGTGTACGAGAAAGAAAGTCTGTTTCAAACCGGCAAGCAAAATGAGCCGATAAAAATAAGTGCTTCTTCCTCACTTTATATTGTAAAAGTTTGCGTGGGCAATCAATGTACTATTAAAAAATTAGTAAAGATATGAAACTGATAAAATATACTTTGGCTTGCTTGGTTACGATTGCCTTTCTAATACACGTTTTATCCTGCGGAAAGAAAGAACAACCTTCTGCACCAATACCCCTAATAGATAGCGTAGCTCAGGATCCTGCTTTCAGATTAGGTAAATGGTATTCAATATCCAATGGCGCGGGCTTTAATTTTGTTACCAATCCCTTACTGGATACAATATGGTTTATTTCCGATTCATTTGCCGGTTGGACTAACTATGGGGGAAATCCCTATGTGTTCCGCACAACATATTTTAACGGGCTATATTATATTGTTACTGTCGCACCTAATCCTTTTGATACCGTAAAGCTTGACACAAGCAGCATCCAGTGCGGAATGACGACAACAGGTGATACGTTTATCCTATTTAAGCCGACAAGCAATTCTGGTATATTCCGTGAAAGCTTTTTAAGGCTAAAAAACTGATTTATCTGGCACAACCAATGAAATATATTTTGGGAAGTTTGGTTACTCTTGCCTTTTTATTACAAATTTTACCCGTTGTTTTAAGTGTGCCT
>PMXD01000266.1 GCA_003165895.1 Bacteroidota bacterium
AGTTATTTTGGAACTGTTACTTATCTATTGCCTTCTTACCATATTTGTTCAGAAAAATAAGCTGGCTGGTATCTTCAATAGCGAACTTATTTTTAATTCGCTCAATAATCTCCCGGAGGTCTTTGTTAATCTTGATGCTTCGTTCTTTTCCGGTTTTCCCTTCCTTTAATTTTAAAATGTCCCCATTCCCGAAATCCGAATAGCGCAGGGTCAGCAAGTCAGAAATACGCAAACCGGTAAAAGTACCAAGGGCAATTAATAATGCAAATTTGAATTCACCATCACGCTCTAAGCGGTGAATCAACGAGGTGAATTCGTTCCATTCAAGGTATGATGTTGTAGTATTCTGTCCGGATCGGCTCATAGTTTAATAGTTGATACTATTTTGATGAAAAATGTTATACTCTTATCACCGATTAATTGTAAGTAGAAGGCAGATAAAAATTAAGTTTGGTAATTGATTAAATATCAATAAGTTATAAGCCAACTTCTACTTTGCACAGAAGTATAAGTTTCGATCAACACTCAATTCTTTATTTGGTTTACTCACTTAATTTCAAACATTTTTAGTGTGGGTAACGCCGTATGCTTATAACGATGGAAATCCGCACCGATTTCAAATTATTCCGACCGTAATGCCCAATTTAGTCTCACTATTTACAGCACACTCTTATTTTATGAGGGGTGGTGACACTGGTGGTGCCATTTTACCCCAGCTATCCTTCATGTACCGAAACCCCTTAACGCTATCTCCGACTAAATAAAAAAGTTTACCTGCGGAATAGATTATTGCTGCACCGGCTAAGCATATAATAAGTGCCTTTACCGGTTTTGATTGCCAAATCTCTTTTAGAAACAATTTTGCGTCGTCCATTTTTTCCGTAGGTTGATTTGCGCCTCGTTCATAGCCGCCTTCAATATCATCTATTCCCATTTTTCGTTGGTTTTTGTAGGTTAAAAAAGATAAGTCTTGTTTATTATCCATTATGTTGTCTCTGTTCTATTTGTAAATATCCTTTCCTTTAGCCTTTCAAGCTGGCTCAATTAAAAAAAGTACGATGACTATTGATCCAACACCCACTATATTGTCTTTGGCTGATGGTAAAATTCGGAGAAGCACCCAAAACAACGCCACAACGAAAAGAATTTTCTTTGCCCTCGCAAGTAATATGTCTCGTTGTTGAGCTTTCATCAGTGATACACAAAGATAATAAACCTTTTTCAAATAAAATGAATTATCTATGTATGCATTACATAAATTCTATTTACAAAATTATTTAGGATTAGATAACGATGGACTTGGGGATTTAAAAAACGTAACCTACATGTCAAGTATCTATTGACGTTATGCAGTTATTCGGATGCTTACGATTAAGTGAGGTTAGGAACAATCCTTACTTGAGGGCTCTTATCAACTTTCCTGAGTACTATTGATGGAAATTCTCCCTCTTTATTTTCATTGGTATGAGGGTCTAACCAACTGCATTGAATGGAGTTATGCCAAACACCCACCACTACCATTAAAAGATTTGGGTTTGAAGCATGATGCACTTCATCACCGTTTTGAAACAGACTCTCATTATTTATGAAATCCATGGCTTGCTTATTCAGTGTTTGTGAATTTATGATGCAAAGGTGGTGTCCTATAAGCCGGTATGCGTTATATAACTTGGTGAAAGAGTTGCAACATTCACAGAAGTGTAATCTTATATTTTTACGATGACGAAACCGGGATCGGCTGTTACACATGGAANNAGACACCAACAAACTTTTAAATTTGAATAGGCATCCATTCCGGTCGTCCTGTAGTTGCCGTTATCGTTGATGTAAAAAAATTCGCCTACGATATTTGGGGTGGTACCGTTAATACTGCCGCCCAATACAATGTCCCTCAAAAGTGTTAGTACCCATAAATGATGGAGAGCCGCTTTGTAAGCTTTGTATGTTTGTACGGCTTTAATGATGCAGCAAAGCGGAATACATTAGTCGGGCTTTGCACGGTTTGTATGCTTTGTATGTTTGCACAGCATAGGAGTTAGGGAGCATCAACAGCAATGAAAGTGATTTATGATTTGGAGACAGTACCAGATTCAACGATTTCATTTTTTCTTTAAATGGATCACGAAACCGGAAATATATAGGGTATACAAATGTGCAAAGCATACAAAGTATGCAATGCACAGGTTTCGAATAGCGGTGGTCAGGGTTAATAAGCGGGTTGAATATCGGTGACGACGTCCTTTCACCAGTTATAGGGCGGTTCATGGTGAAATTTGAAAGCCGTGCAAACGTGCCAACCATACAAAGCTTGCAAATTACTAATGGGTGATGCACATTTCGAATTTCTGGCTTTATTAAACCAGTTACTTCCCCACCTTTCGGTAAACATTTGGAATATGCAGCGGTAGTATAAGGTGCTTTTCAGCAAGCAAGTCACGCAGATACTGATCGACAGCGCTATCACTCATTGAATTTTGTTTGCCTACCTCTACAGCTTGCTTTCTTGTGAAGGCATCAGGTAAGTTATTTAACAATTCCATCATCCGCTGCTCCCGGGGGGTCATTTTTTTTTCCGTAACTGCGCCAGCTCTGAAAATATGAAACGCATGTTGCTTGTAAATATCTACAAGCGAGAGTGCTTTTTCGAAATCTTGATCCGAGCAAAAAATGACATCTGATTCATCTCGATTGTCATACCTACGCAATGTAGCCAGAACCATTGCTATTCTATAAGCAATTATTCCCAAGCGCTTAATAGTTGCATCAATTTCAATTGGAAAGATTGTTACTATTTCCTCTAACCATTTTTTAAATTGAATATTGAATTTATCCCACTGGTTACAAGTTAAACTAAATGTCGCAGGAAATCTTTCGTGCCATTGCATTTTGACCATCACTTCTTTTGATAATTCGTGAAATAATTTATCGAGGTTAGGTTTGTTAGGATCAGGAGCCACATTTTCCCATACCCCCCGTGGGGGTTCAAAGGTATAGTGCATGAGTCTGCTAAATAAGCCACCTCCAACTGATGCCACGATGGCGGGAATATTCTCTTTTGTTCCCGATAATGCCATGGCTAAACGTGGACAATCAATATTGATAAATTCGTCATTTACTTTTCTACTATATGTAACAGGTTCGTGCCCAAAAGCGCAACAAATTAGTGTCGTGTAGTCTCCCCACATTTGCTTAAATGCATCAGCCAATGTTGACGCCTCTGTTTCAAGAATAATTCCACGGCCGTCATTGTGATTGAGAAGACTAATTAGGTTAGCATGGCTTGAATTGCCGGGCATAAAAAGTTCTTTGCGATGAGGTGGATCAGGTGGAAGGGCGTCTGAATCAGCATTGCATTTTTTAGTTGCTTCCTTAAACTCCTTCTTTTCAGCAAGGCTTTGTGCCAAGAGTTTATCGTGAATAGCTTTACCAAGTGCTTTAGCATATTTAAGCGCAGATTTATCGCTCGCTGGCGGTGCTATGATAACAGACATTAAGCATGGATAAATAGTGGATTGCCGATAGGTACCAGCTACGGCATTTGCTAAGCAACCGCTAAGAACGCACAGCGCACCAGTAAAGTAGACATCACGCGCTCTACCCTCGAACAAAGAGCAACTTTCAGCCAGTATACCGGGTAAATTTATGTAAACGCTATCGGGTATAAGCGGCGTACTTGGCTGCTGATTTAACGTCCCCGAACCTTTTTCCGCGTTTTCATTCGATAATATTTCAGTCAACAAATTTTGAAAATTTTCAACGGAATTACCTCCTTCAAAGTAATCAGCAACGTCTTTACCTTTGTCCATATTCGGAAGTATCAATCGCTTAAAGCCGAGTAACTGGCAAAGTTTTTGGGATTTCTCCAAGCCAGTTGCGTCAATATCATAAATAACTATTACGTTTTTAAACCGGTGCTTTAGATCGCTGGCAACTTCATCTTTTAAGCTGTCTGTTTCTGAATTCAACCAGATTACATTGAAGCCCCGTGCCGCCAACGCCATACCATCCTTCCCACCGGAGGCTATAATAAGTAAGTCCCCCTCCATAGGTAATTGCTCATATCCATATATGTATCCTTCGGGCTTTAGTCCCAGAAATTGAAACCGGAAATCCTTAGCTAATGGTTTGTAAATCTTACACCAGTGTTCATTTTCAAATGCGAAAATTGGGTTGTTTTCTGAGTTGGTGATTGTGTAAGGTTTGCCCTCCTTGCTGACAGAGCTAAAGGATTGAACGGAAACCACACTATACTTCATTAGTGTGTCGTAAGTGATACCATACTTCAACCAAAAAGCCAGTTCTTTTTGACTATATGGTTTGATCGTGATGCTGTAGTTGGATCCTTGAACTATTCTTGTTCCGACCACAACCGGTACCCGGGCAGACTGTAATTCAGACGGTTCATTGTCAGTAAGACATAATTGCATATCATCATTAACCTTTTTCAATGCTTCCGGAAAGGAAAGGTTGAAAAGTTTTTGAACCAAACTGAAACAGTCCCCCTCGTCATCCGTTGCAAAATCCTTATATCTCCAATGTTGTCCCGGCGATGAACAAAAAATATTGAATGAAGGGGTTTTCTGCTTTTCCGCCACGAATGGATTACTGATATTTTTGCCAGCGGTTAGCTTGCTGAAATTGTGGTAAGGTTTAAGAAAATGGTCGAGTATCTCGTACGAACTCGCCATGCCATGAATAGCTTCTTTAGTTAACATATTTTAATATTTGATGGTAGCACTGTTAGTTATTTAGAAAGCAAATGTCAATTCGATTCCAGCCAATTGTTTAAACTTAGGTATAGTAAAACGAGCGGCTACCCTAGTCGGGTATGCTGGTTCGCATATAAAAAGGTCATGATATTCCTTTAGAGTTATTATTAGGTTTCCGGTGCTGTCGTAGTACCCGGCTTCAAGGTTTTTCATTTCTTCAACTACCGCATCGAATTCCCCCCATGTAATATCATCATCCATAATTCGTTTGAAAAAAGCATCCCTCTCTGTGCACCTATCCTTGTAACGAAGACTTCTAAAGTTATACTCCTTAATAGTTGAATCATCTTGTAATTTGAAAACGGAATACTCTTCGGATTCCTGCGGATATATATACTTGAGGGCATTGTCCATGTCGTTAGCGTTACGACCATCGAGAAATATTCCAAATTCATTACCATTCTTGCTATAAAAATCGTCTGAATCCAATCCTTTTTCATTGTTACCCAGTTCAAATTCAATTGCCAAAACTTCAATAAGAGCATCGATTGAATTAACCCCATTAAGCTTGCCTTCCATCCGCACAATTCGGGCCTCATTTTCGAATACATCTTTATTCTCATCNNCTTTCTTCAAATTCTTTTGATGTTATTAGTTTATTTTTCATTTTGTTTTATTTTAGGTTTAGAAAATAAATTCTTGTTTCATTTTTGGACAATACAATAGAGGGACTACTGATTTATAATCAATAGAGGAGCCTGCCTGCGCAGTTAAAATGCAGCGAGAAGTTAGGCGGTGTGGAAGGTGAGTTGTATCTTTGCTTTCAACGCACAAAGATATAATCACCCGTTAGCTAGCTCGCTGCGGGTTTTTTTATGCCGTCAGCGTATAGTATAGAATCCTTTAATTTTTATTCTTTGGTTCATTATTTAATATATATAGTTCAATTAACGACACATCTTTTTTAAATCATTTAATGAGTATAATGGTTTGCCACCGGGTACTTTCCGGATAGCATTAATGGTTCCTTGACGCTCATAATTATTTATAGTTTGCCTTGTCACCTTGAGATAGGAGGCAGCCTCAGTTTGAGATAAGAGTTTTTCGGTATCTTCGGCGATAAGGGCATGTTGAGCAAGTTCCTTGCGAATCCCTTGCATAACGTAATCCGCAATTTCTTTGGCAAAACCCGTAAACAGTGATGGTGGCTGATTTAACTCCATTGGACATTATTTGCCCGCAAAGGAAAGTAAAAATCAAAGGTGAAATTTTCACCTTTTCACTTGACTTGCTGTTTTGGCAAGAAGCGTCTTCTTTAGAACGTGTAAGTTCTTCATGTTTTTTTTAACTGACGGTTGATCACGACCAGCACGCTGATAGTATTTAAAATCATCTGGAGGTGCATGGTTAAACTGCTGGCAAATTATTTCCGCATTGCGTTCTGTTTGTTTAGGGGCTAGGACAGAATTAGTGTCAAGTAATATATGATAAAGAGCTGCGAAAAATCCCTGTTTATTAAATGGAGATTGTAATTGATACAAAAATTTATGGTCTGAAGGTTTCATACGCGTCGAACCATCTTTTAGTGGAGTAAGTAAATAACCTATAATAAGGTTAGCCTTCTCCTTTTCTATAAGAATTGATTTTATCGGCAGATCGCTAAATTCTGATTTGGCCGCTTGTATCGTATGCCCTGTGCTCAATAAATTCTCCGTTGCCTCTAATTCTAGTAAAAATACATTCCGAAATTCTTTCTCATACCACTCATATGTATTAGTTGAAATACTTTTGGAAAGTTTATGTTTTCTTCCAAATCGGGGATCAAGCGATTTTGGAAAATGTGAAGGAGCAATATAAACATCCCCTTTTTTTATCAATAATCCCTTTGCTGTGGTTTTAAGTTCGGTAATAAAATCGTGTTCTGTAAACAAAGTTCCGGCTTCTTCTTTTTCGTATAGCCATGTATTTAATAATGTGGAATAATTCTCTGTTAAAAATTTCATCAAGGCATCATTCAATCGATCCTCCGGGCTTTTCTCGTCTATTCTTAATGGAATTTCACTCAATTGCTGCTTCCTCGCCGTTATATATAAAATCTCACTTTTAAATATTCCTATAAGTTCTTTATAAGGGATGATAAATAAATCCGAATGAGATTTCTCCAGATTCCTTTTGACCGATTCTAACTCAAATCCAATATCCCACAATATGGTAGATTTATCCCGGTTATAAGGGAAATCCGGGAGATTGGGTTCATCTTCTATTAGAGAACGCGCTTTTTCCTCAAATCCTTTACTCAAGTTAGACAGCTTAAAAACGCATTGTTTTATAAAGGCTCTTTTTTCGGGCGAGAATTTCAATGATGCAAAAGAAAGTTCAATTTCTTTTTTCAACTGATGGGCTTTCTCCTTAATAATAAATTCGTAGATATCAATTGGAAGAAAGGAGCCCCAAATTTCCTTCTCCCTACCCTGATCTGCCAAGTCGAGTAACATTTCGCGGGTAGGTACTATACACTTTCGCTTTCTGTCAGAGAAAGTTATTTCAGACGGCTGTTTCCCTTTATTTTCATTGAAAAAATTATCGAACTCAATGATTGAGGTCAAATTATCAAAAAACCAAAAACATTCCATATTTGGAACGAATAAATCTTTTATTCTACCGATAAATTTCGAATTAATCCCGGAAATCAAATCATGAATAGCGATGACTTCTTTCTGATGTGGATTCAGCTCGCTTTCGTCAAACCGTCTTAATGCATTAGCTTCTATCGAATAAGTGTAACCACCATAATGATCCATAACCTCTATATCGGTCAAAGCATTTTTAAGTTTTTCCACCCGAAACTGGGCTGTGTTTGCATTTAATGAGTTAAGACATTTACTAATATCGTTCTCGATTTTCGCGATAGTTTTGTCCAACTTATTTTCTATTTCATCGGCGTTTGGATTTTCTACACCTTCCCTTAAGGCAGATACACCAAGTAACGTATTTTCGATTTCAGTTAGAATATTATTAAAAGGGTCATGAGGATTATCCAACCTTTTGCGCCCGCGCGGAGGGCGCGGTAACTTCTCACTACTGCGAAATTCTTTAAAATATTGATCACTTTCGATTTCTGTTTTATCATCCATAGTTATTTCTTTGGATTTAGATAATAGCCAAAATAAAAAAATAACCATTATTTTCCATTGACTAATGCATAAAAAGCTAAGAAACATCGATCCTTAATATTGCGTAGTCGGTAATCAACGTTAGTTTTGATCATTCCAGAATTTATCAATGGCACTATTCCTATCATTCCTATCTATACGCGTGTAGCCCATCGTCGTTTCGATATCAGTATGCCCCAATAGCTGTTGTAGGGTCGTAACCGGCATCCCCTTTCTAATGGATAAGACGGCAAAAGTATGCCGGGCATCATGACTTGCTAACAATTCATGTTTTGGAAATGTCTTGCTTTCTCTTTCGCTGCCTTTGTATTCAGTAATCTCAATCAGCGTATTTAGTTTCGCGGCTTTGGCGACATCTTTGATAGCAAGATTATATTGCTGGTTGGTCAGTTCCGGAAAGATGGTTTTACCGTCTGACTTATATTTTTTGATCATGGCAACTGCATAATCGTCAAGCTTGAAGTTTATCCTTTTTTTAACCTTCCACATATCCTTATTAAGTTCGTAGAATATTTTGCCTTCCTTATCCTTTCTTTCCTGAATGTGCTCAGGTGCCAGAGTTAAAATATCACTATGGCGCAGGCCCGTATGACAGGCAAAACAAAACATATCCCGCACCCTTTCAAGATTTGGTTTTTCGCTAAAATCTTTTTGTTCAACTGTCCTCAATTCATCTTCCTGCAAATAAATAATCGTCTTCTCACGTTGTGGCGTTTTAAAAGCTTTATAATCGGTGTTCTTGTTATAGCCCATCTTCGTTGCCCAGTTTAATAATGTTTTGAGCTTCTCAATCATTTTGGCAACTGTGTTGTCGGTATTACCTTTCGTTCCATACAGGTATCCGATAAATTTTAGCTTAAAAACATCATTGACAGTGTCAAAATCGACCAAATACCGGCTTTCTTTCATAAAGTCCTTCAAATCGTTTTCGAGGGTGGTAAAATTTTTAATTGTTCCATATTCGAGCACCTTTCGATTTAGCTGAATGTACTGAGCGAGAGCGTCCATGAGATTCATTTTCTTTTCCTTCTGGTTTCCCTTTTTGAATGATTTCTGAATCTGAATTTTGGTAAGTTTTGATCCTTCCCTATGTGCTGCAAGTTTTAAGTCCAATAAGCGGGATTCCAGTTCTTGAAGATGTTTATTAATCAGACCGCTGTTCGGATAGTTCGTTCTTACGCGCTGGTTTTTCTCATCCCAATATTTAGGAAGGACATTAACGCCCGTGTAATACCTAAATCTTGTTACTTTTACTTTTATTTCACCATTGGGGGTAACGACTTTTTCGGTGCCGAGGCTGACCTGCATAAAGATAGACTTCAGCCCACCTTTCAGGTCATTATGAAGATAGTATCTCATAGTAAAATGTATTATTATATTATAGTGGCAAACTTAGAGGCAAATTTAATTGACAATGCTTGACATTACTATACCTGATAATTATTATTAACAAATAAAACGTTGAATATCAGTAATATAGTAAAATCAGGTAAAATGGTGTAAACTGATTTGGAGTTCCCCCCTCGCTACTTTTAACCAGCCTTCACCCCGGGCGCCTATTTGTGTATTGTATGTGGTTTCATGTTTAAAGCCCCGGGAGTATGAGAAATATGCGTTTTTGCCTGTTGGTTTTGCTCTTCACTTTTTGCCTGTTACAATCTGCTTTGGCNNGAAGTAAGGCCCGACGGAACTGTGCTGTATTTGCTCGATACCCGGTCAAAGGCAAAAGTGCTATGGATAACCCGCGAAAACGTTGCCCATTATGAGGTGGTTTATAAAGATGGCAAGCTGGTATCCTCCTCATTTAAAGAAGTTGAAAACGGCGAGGTAAAACGATGGAGCAATATTAATTGGGATGGCAAGCAATATACTGTGGACGCTACCCATGGCAAAAAGACTTTTACTGAAAGCCCGACCTATTCTATTGTATGCGTTTATTTTCAAAACATGGAGCAGGTAAAACAGATTTTTTACGAAATTGAGGGCGATTTTAACCAACTTCAGCATCCTGAACCCGGCACCTGCGAGTTTAAAAGCAGCGATGGTAACCGCAATGTGTATCACTTCGAAAATGGCACAGTGAAGAATATGGAGTTTCATTTATCGTTTGCTACCATTAAAATGGAGCGGGTTAATTAATTGAGCTGTTTCCCCTCTTGAGAGGGGNNGCCACACACCCCGCGCTTCGCGCGCCCCTCCCGAGAGGGGAAAACGCAGCAAATCGCTTCGCGATTTGCTTAAATGGCATTGCCTTTCGGTTTTATTGTATAGCATTGTCAGGCATCGTAAAAAAATGGAGGTTATGTATAAACGCGTGTTAATTGTAATGTTTCAATTTGTTACCCTTCACAGTTTTGCAGGGACAGAGACGCTTAGCTATGATATAAGTGTGTTTAATACCACTGTTGGCAAAATGGTTATTACTCACGATAAACAAGCTGATGGTACCGACCTGTATACCCTGGTAACTTCGTCAAAAGCAAAATTTTTATGGCTTAATAAAACCAACGACAGCCGCTACCAGCTTGTTTACAAAGCAGGCAGGTTACTGTCATCGACGTTTAAAGAAATTGAGAACGGCGAATTAAAGCGCTGGTGTAATATTAAATGGGATGGTGCAAAATACCAGGTTGACGGTTACAAAGGCAAACGAACTTTTACTGACGATATAAGTGTGTCAACCATTACTGCCTATTTCGACGGCTCAAAAAAAATAAACCGGATTTTTTATGAATCGGAAGGTGACTTTGCAAACATTGAATACCCCGAACCCAATACGATGGAATTTAAAACCAGCGATGGCCACAAAAGTATTTATCATTATGTAAACAACAAGGTAAATAACACCGAATTTAAACTCTCATTTGCAACGGTGTATATGACACTTAGCAAGTAAAATGCAAAATAGGGGACGCTGACCTGCCTGACCGGCAGGCAGGTTTATTATGATGATTATGATTTTTTTAAACCAATGCTTGATTCTAACAAATACTTTATTTTTTCCTTTCCAGAACTAAAACCAAAGCCATTTGTTTGTATTGTTTTACCAATGTATTTAATCATAATCATCATAACCAATCAGCGTCCCCAATGTATTTTTCTAGCTATATTAACCGTCTTTTTGTTTGAAGTATTTTAACTATTGCATTTAATCATAATCATCATCACTAATCAGCGTCCCCGCATTTAAAAAACAACAACATGGGTTTATTTCAGGAAAAAGCAGAAGCATTTAAAAAGAAGCAGGAAGAGGCCCGGATGAAGGCCATTGCCGAATTCAACATTTTTGTTCAGAAAAACTATCCACAGGCCAAATCTACCAATAGCGGCCTGCATTATATCATTGAAACGGAGGGCGAGGGAACAAAAGCTGAACCCCACCGCAAAGTTTCAGTTCATTACACCGGTTATTTACCCGATGGTAAGGTGTTTGATTCCTCGCATAAGCGAAACGAGCCAATCAGCTTTAAACTGGGTGTGGGGCAGGTTATAAAGGGTTGGGACGAGGGCATTGCTTTGTTAAAGGTGGGAGGCAAGGCCAAACTGATTTTACCTTACTTTTTAGCCTATGGCGAGCAAGGGCATCCGCCGGTTATTCCGGCAAAGGCTACTTTAATATTTGATGTAGAATTAACGGATGTTAAATAATATGTCCCTTTCGTGTATGGTTTTCTTTTCTACTTTTATCTAAAATTATCCGGTTGAAAGTAGCTGTCAGGTATTTCTTCTTATTCAGTGCCGTTTTCATTGCATCCTGTAAGCCGCTTCCTTTTAAAGTGCGCGATGGGAAAACGGCTATGGGCCTCAAACTGTATAACCAAAGCCTTGAATTCCAGATTAAGGAATTTCATGAGGAGAAAGACCCCATTAAGCAGGAGGAAAAGGCATTTTCAATAGCCGAAGCTTACCGCCAGTTTCACGACCTTCCCAATGCCGAAAAGTGGTACCGCCAAAGCCTTGACCTGAAAGGAGGAGAGAAATCGTTATTTAACCTGGGGCTGGTGTTAAAGCAACAGGAAAAATACGAGGAGGCAATCAAGGTATTTGAACAATACCAGCGCACCGCCAATACGGGGTTTGAAGGCCGTAAACAGGAATACCAGTGCAAGGAGGCCATGGAGTGGAAAAAAGCTTTCTCCAAAATACAGGTACATGGGGTGGATGAACTAAACACACCGCAAAACGAGTATGGCCTGGTTCCCTACAAGCAAGGGCAATTTGCGTTTTCTTCGTCACGCGATGAGGCCACCGGGGCCAACCGTGATGGGTGGACGGGAGAGAAGTTCACCGATATTTTTATTACCGAAAAGAAGAATGACCACTTTACAACTGCTGTAAACCTGGGTGCGCCCATTAATACCCCCGCCCATGAAAGCTCACCTACTTTTAGCAAAGACGGTAAGGAGATGTATTTTATAAGGTGTAAAGAAGACCAGCAGAAGAGCGACCAGTATTGCCATTTATTTTACAGCGCTTTTAATAACGACCACTGGGATGAGCCGGTTAAAGTGGATATATTTCCTGATTCGGTTAATGTGTTCGACCCTTATTTATCGCGGGATAGTAAGTTGTTGTTCTTAATTGCTGATGCTCCGGGTGGTTTTGGTTCAACTGATATTTACGTGGTAAATAAAGTGGATACCGGCTGGAGCTCTCCGAAAAACTTAGGAGGTAGCATCAATACTCCCGGCAGCGAGCGCTTTCCATGGCTTGATGAGCGTGGAAACTTATACTTCTCATCAAATGGCCTGCCCGGCATGGGTGGCTTAGATATCTTTAGGGCCATTAAAACCAAAACGGGTTATAAAGAGCCCACCAATTTAAGGGCCCCAATAAACAGCGGCGGTGATGATTACGCATATAGGATTGATAAATACAAACCTAAGGATGCAGACGATACCATTTTGTATTCAGGATATTTTTCATCAAACCGTGCCGGAGGGAAGGGTGGCGATGATATTTACCGCTTTGAAGAAAAGTGGATTAACTTTTTTGTTTTACGGGGCAAAATTGTAGAGAAGAATTACGAAAACCCCGCCGACCCTGATAGTAAGGTATTGGGCTTAAAAAATTTGCCAAAGGCCAGGGTAGATTTAAAGGTTGATGGCGATAAAGTGATTGCCACAACCACCAGCGACAGCATCGGCAATTTCGTATTCCGCCTGAATGCCGAAACGGATTATAAAGTTACTGCCGGTAAAGGCGGCGGGTATTTTACCAAAAGCGATTTTACCAGTACCATGGGCAAACGGAACCAGGATAGCACCATCATTACCCTGCACATGCAAATTGAATTAGAGAAGGTATTCCCTCAAAAAATGATAGTGATACCCAATATTTATTACGATTACGACAAAGCGACTTTACGCCCTGAGTCGAAACTGGTGCTGGATTCTATCCTGATATTTTTCAAAGAAAACCCGGATTTGACGGTTGAACTGGGTTCGCATACCGATAGCCGGGGTAGCGATGAATACAACAACAAGCTTTCGCAGGCCCGGGCCCAAAGTGCTGTAGATTATCTGGTAGAGAAGGGCATACCCGTTGAAAGGCTGGTAGCTAAGGGCTATGGAAAAACAATGCTGCTTAACAACTGCACTACAGGGGCGCCTTGCAGTGAAGAGGAACACCAGAAAAACAGAAGGACAACTTTTAGGATAGTATCAGCCAAGCTAAATCTTGAATCTATTCAGCCTGAGGATAAAGATATTAAGGTAGTTCCAAAGCCACCTGACGGGAAGTAAAACTGATTGATGGAAAAGCTATTCGCTGAAAAACTCGCTCATAGGCACATCCAGCGCGTTGCTTATTTTGTACAGGGTAAGAACCGTGGTATTTGTTTTGCCAGATTCAATTCTTGACATGCTGGCTTTTTCAAAATCACATAAGGCGGCAAGTTTAAACTGTGTGATGTTTTTNNTTGGCCAATTAATAAAAGAAACTGAGCTTCCGCCATATAATTGTTTAATAAGCGCAAACAAATATTTATAAGTTAAATGGTAGTGTGGTTGTCGTTGGGGACAACATGCTTTTGCCTCCCGGAATTCCGGTTGTTATTAACATAAAATGTAAACCTTTTTATTTGCAAAGAAACGGCTGTTTTCAGAGGTAAAATAATCGCAAAGACACGTATAAATTAAAAATATTTAGAATTATATTATCTGAAAACATTTATTAGTATTTCGAAAAAAAATATTTTAGCTGATATGTAATTATGCTGTATGTAACAACGCCTGGCAGCCCTGAAGGCGAATACCCTGTTTCAATGGCCGGCTTCATTCATTTTGCTTTGTGGTAATAAACAACTAACTTTAATTTTATTTAAATCTCCCGCTATGGCAACTCAAATTGTTGACGTGTTGCTGGTTGAAGACAACCCACACGAGGCCCTGCTTACCATCCGAAGCCTTAAAAAGCACAACCTGGCCAATAACCTCCACCACGTAGATGACGGGGCTGAGGCGCTTGATTTTATTTTTGCCCGCGGAAAGTATTCTGAACGGAAAGTCGGGGCTGAGCTGAAGGTGATTTTATTAGACTTAAAACTACCTAAAGTAGATGGCCTGGAGGTTTTAAAGCACATTAAGTCCGATGACCGTACCAGGTCAATACCTGTGGTTGTGCTCACCTCATCTAAAGAAGAACAGGACATTATTGCCAGCTATAAACTCGGGGTTAACAGCTACATAGTAAAACCCGTTCAGTTTGAATCGTTCGCTAAAGCCGTAGCTGATTTGGGCATGTACTGGATGTTCCATAACCAGGGGCCGGGGGTATAAGTCATAAATATCCTTTTAAACGAAAGAAGGCAGGCACTCAAATTGCCTGTCTTCTTTCGTTTAAAAGGATGGATTTTTATTTAGCCGCAGTCTTCACAAAGCGGCTGTAATATTCCTGCGCTCCGGTTTTTAGCTTGATAATATAAACCCCATCACTGAGTTCCGAAACATTTATAACCGAATAATTACCGGCCTGCATGTTTTGATGTATCACCTGCTGGCCTGCAAGATAAAATATGGTTATCTCTTCTATATCAGATTGTGCGCTTAATATATTCAGCTGGTCGCTGGCCGGGTTAGGGAATATCTGTACCTGAGTATTGGTGTTTTTTACCTCTATAACATTTGTTGGGCTAAAGGCAACCTCTGCACTGTCAAAGCCGGCATTAACCGCTAAAACATGGCCCTCGTTATCAATAACTGTAAGGCCGCTTATAAAGTTATTCATAGTGTAATACATCAGGTTTTTGCCATTAATATTACCGGTGGTAATTTTCATACTAACAGTAGCTATAGGCCCGCTACCCGACATGGCTATGTGGTTTATGCGCGTAATTGCTACCTGCATCTGGCCCTCGGGGTAAAAACTCTTTGTAATGTTAATATGATTGCCGGCACTGAATAACCACGAATTTCCAAATGTGAAGTTCACATCGGTAGTATCTACCACCAGGGGATCAAAGTTATAAGTAAAAGCCAAGGCATAAGCGTTGGTAACAGGCAACGCCTGGCTACCCAGCGATAAGGTTGCAGTTAATATTTGCCCATCGCCAACAGTATCGGGGCTGGTGGTTATGTAAAGGGCCGGGTCATCGGCCTTCCAGCCGGTACCACCGCCTCCCCGCACATGGGTAAGCGAGTAGTTAAGCACAACAGCGCTGGTATCATCAGCATTAATAATGCCATCGCCGTTACAATCAACGTGCTTGTAATTTACTCCGCCAAGTAAAGTATCGGCCCATAGCGGGCAGTACTGCGGTATAAAGTTGATAGTTGGGTTAATCCGGACAGGCCCTGTAGTATCGTAGCCAACACCGATTGACAGAAGGTCCAGGTTGTTCACCACACCATCGTAATTGGCATCGCCCGGCCATATGCATTGGTCGGTGCAACCGGCATCAACCCTATAGTATGTGCCGCAACCAAAAGAATCCTGGAGGATAACATAATAAACGCCTGAGGCGCTGTAAATATGCATAGCTGTGCTGTCAATCTCGTTAGAAGATTGACCATCACCCCATATTACCGTATAAGGGGCTGTGCCTCCGTTCATAGTTAAGCTAACCGAATCCGGTACGGCATTGGTATCAGGAGTAAGGGCCTGAAAATGTAAGTTATTTGTAAATGTTGCAGTATCCATAACATAACATCCATTTGCATCAGTAACCCAAGTGATGTACGTTCCATTTGCAAGCCCTGTTATGCACTGCGATGTCACTGAATTAGACCATAAATAGTTATAAGGCGTTGTGCCGCCCGAAGCAGAATCGCATAGCGAGCAGGTAATATTTGCAGTTTCTATAGTGTTATGTAAAGTAGTTAGTAGCAAAACCGTAGCTGAAGCCATAGCGCTGCAAGTTGTCCCGTTCGTAACAGTAACTATATAAGTTCCTGCTATAATAGTTGAGATGCATGAAGACGATGCCGCATTATTCCACGCATATTGCAAGGTCCCGGTCCCGGTAGCATACGCGCAAATAGAAGTTGTATCGCCATAGCACCTGGCGCTGGTTGCTATTATTGAATCAATTTGTAGTCCTGTTATGGTTACAGTTACAGAATCTGTAGCACTGCAACCTGAAGAGCTACCTGTAACTATATAAGTGGTGTTGCTTGTCGGTGTAGCAACTACAGTGGCGGTACTGGTAGAATTTAATCCGGCTGCAGGTGTCCATGTATATGTGGCGGCACCCGAAGCTGTTAGCGTTATACTTCCACCGCAGGCAACAGATGTATCAGGCGTTAAGGTAATACCCGGTAAAGGATTTACAACAACCTCCTGGGTGGTTGGTGTTGAAGTACAGCCCAGGTCAGTTACAACAAGCGTAGGACTTTTAGTGCCACCTGTGCTCCAGTTAACCTGGTATGGTCCCTGTCCGGTACCGGAGGCAATGGTAGCTCCGTCAAAATTCCAGGTATAAGTTGCATTTACACTTGCATTTCCTGTATAAGTCAGGGTTGAGTTTTGGCCCTCACAAACCGGCGATGTAGCTGTAAAGGTAGCTAGCGGTGCCTGGTTAATTGTTACATTGATAGTAGTATCAGCATTGCACACACCGTTACTTACAGTAAGGGTTACGGGATAAATTCCTCCGGTAACAAAAGTATTGATAGGATTTTGAACGTTTGAGGTAGTTCCATTTCCGAAATCCCAACTCCACGCAGTTACACCGGCTGGAGGTGTAGATTGGTCGGTAAAATTTACACTTGAACCTAAACACGTACTTGATGAAACTGCAAAAGCGGCGTTTAGGCCGGGGCCTACTGTAATTGTTACGCTTGATGTTGCAGAAACACTGTTTGCATCAGTAACCGTTAGCGTATAAGTGTGGTTAAGACCGGGCCAGACTGTGGGGTTGGCTATAGCTGGTAATCCATCAGACCATGTATAAGTATAAGGAGGTGTACCACCGGTTGCAGTGGGATTGCCGCCCAATACAGCAGGATTATAAAGACATATTGTGGCATTACTGCCTGCGTTGGCAATTAGTGGTAATGTAGTATCTGCCTGCAAGGTGTAGGTAGCGCCACAGCTATGCGCATCATTTACAGTAATTGTATAAATACCGGTAGTGTGGTAAATGTGACTAGCTGTATCACCGGGTAAATTACTGTTTTGTCCATCACCCCAGGTTACGGAGTAAGGCCCGGTGCCACCGTTTACAAGAAGGCCGGCTGTATCGGGTAGTATATGTGTGCCTGTAGTGCTTACGTTTATGTTTAGCGCCGCCGGTTGCGTAATGGTATCAGGTATAAATGCTGTGCATCCTCTCGAGTCGCGCGCTGTAAAGACATATTCTGCCGCCGTTAATCCGATAAATTCCCCTGAAGGCTGAAAAACAGTGCCATTTATTGAATATTGATATGGCGATATGCCACCGGTAAGCTGAACAATGGTAATATCACTACCGCCATAACAACTAATACCCGTTTGGGAAACAAAGCCTCCGGTAACCGAATACGTAATGTTAATAACTGCCTCTGCCGTGTTTGAGCATCCTGCATTATCTGTTACCTGAACGGCATAGGTGCCTGCGACGAGACCTGTAAATAAATTGGAAGATTGCAGAGTGCCACCATTTACAGAATAAAGGTATGGCCTTGTTCCACCTGAAGCTGTAACCGTAATAGTACCATCAAAAACGTTGATGCAACTGGCATTGCCCACTGAATCAGTTTGGGTTATTAATGCAGGCTGCGTAATACTACCGGATGCAGTTGCTGTACAGCCATTGGCATCGGTTACTGTTACGGAGTAAATGCCTGTTGGAACACCCAATGTGCATGAAGTGTTTGCGCCATCGGCCCAATAGTAATTGTAACCTGGGGTGCCCCCAGTAACATAATTACATGCAGAACCATTACTTCCGCCAAAGCAACTAACATTGGTTACCGCTATTGAATCGTGAAGTGCGGAAGGCTGCGTAATAGTGGTTGAATTAGTGATAGAGCAGGCATTGGCATCAATAATGGTAAGGCCATAAATTCCGTAGGAAAGGTTTGGCATTTCCTGTATATTAAATGCACCGTTGCTCCATTCAAACTCGTAGGGGGGAACTCCACCTGATACTATGGTGTTGATACTACCATTGCTTTGTCCGTTACAGGTAACATTAACATCTGTAAAAGAAACAGTCATTGGTGCCGGTTGGCTTACCGCAGTATCAACAATAGTGGAACATCCTAATGAGTTTGTAACGGTTACTGAATAATAGCTCCAAGCTATCAGATGGGTTATGCATTGGTTTGTAGAACCGTTGCTCCAGTGATAAGTAAAAGGCCCGTCAGCTCCTGATGCATAAGCGCAAATAGAACCGGTAGCGCTGTCGTTACAGCCCACATTAACTATATGGAAGGAGTCAATTTGTGGTACCGGATTTACGGTTATTGTCACACTTGCCGTTGCAGTATGCGGGGTGGCATCAGTAACCGTAACGGTATAAATAGTAGTGACATTGGGAGACACCATAGGATTGGCAACCGTGTCAGACGATAACCCCACGACAGGCGACCATATATAAGTATAAGGCGGAACTCCACCTGTTGCTGTTGGCGTGCCACCTATAGTTGCAGTGCCTCCAGCACAAATGGTTTGATTAACCCCGGCATTTGCCACAACTTGTGCCAGGAGGGAGTTTGCGCTCAATACAAGAAGCAGGCAAACAAGGGTCAGTGTTTTAATTTTAGGTAGCATATCTATATGTTTAAAGTAATGAATTTTGCTTACACATTCTTTGACGATACAAGAATACGCACTCCAATACTTCTATTTGAGAACATTATAAAGCCTGAATACGGGCTATTTTTAAAAATAAACACGTCACGCCTCTAATTCAGCGCGTCAACGCTGGCTGTTACATTTTGCCTTTCCCCTCTCTTTTTTTCAAAGAGAGGGGTGTCCGAAGGACGGGGTGAGTTTGTATTGGCTGCACTTGCAATAAAACCGATAATTAAGTGCTAAAAGACAAACCATTTATTGCATTAAATACGGAACTATTTTAAACCCCTTCAAAAATAGTTACCATATTGCATTCCTGAATACCTGCCTACCGGCAGGCAGGCTTGAACACCTGAGCACCTGAACACACCACACCTATGCTTCAAACCAAATTCCACGACTACACCAGTAAAATGACGGTTTATGAGCTTAACCGCTTTGCTAAGTATATAAACTCTCCCCTGTTTAATGAGGATGAAAAGCTTAAAACATTCACCGCTGCATTTTTACCTTTTGCAAAAGCCAATACCCTGGCTAATGCAAACGAAAAGGAAATTTGGAAACAAGTGTTCGGAAGTGCAAAATACAACCAGCCTAAATTTATCCGCCTGCTTTCTGATACCGTAAAAAAGATAGAGCATTTTTTAATTATCGACCGTTTTCAGCAGCAAACAAACTTGCAGGCTGCATGGCAGTTAGAGATAATGAACGAAAGAAAGCTCGGTAAACACGTACCCGAATTAATGAGCCTTGCACTGCGCAGGCACCAGGGCCTGCCTCAGCGCGATGCCGATTTTTATTATACCGGTTTTTTGCTGCAGCAACAGCAAAATATGTTTCTTGAAAATAAAGAGCTGCGCTCATCTGAAAAGAACCTGGAGGAGGTTATCCGCGCTTTGGATACCTACTACCTTGTTCAGAAATTGAAGTATTGCGCTGCTATGTTGCATTACAAGAATTTTTTAACCGTTGAGGGCGAAGTTCCCCTGATTACCGAAATAATGAAATATCTTGAAACAGGGCGGTTTGAAACGGTTCCGGCAATTGAGATTTACAGGCGTATCATTTTATCATATACTGAGGCAGAGGGCGGCGCACATTTCATAAAACTAAAAGAACTGATAGTTGCACATCATGCATTATTTACATTGGATGAGGTGAAAAATATGTACGTATTTGCCATGAATTACTGTATTAACCGGATTAACGATGGTAAAAGCGAATATCTGAAAGAGATACTTTACCTGTATAAACAGGCGCTTGAAAATGATGTGTTGCTAAACGACGGACAGCTATCTCAATGGGATTACAAGAACATTGTAACCACTGCCCTGCGGGTAAAAGAATTTAAATGGACCGAGCAATTTTTGAACGACTACAAACCCAAATTGCCAAAAGAAGACCGGGTTAATGCATATACCTTCAACCTGGCCCGGTATTACTTCTTTATTAAAAAATACGACCTCGTTTTACGCCTGTTGCAGGAAGTAAAATACAACGACATCTTCTATCAGCTCGATTCTAAAATTACCCTGCTGAAAACATATTTTGAATTAGGAGAATGGCAACCTCTTTATTCGCTTAAAGACAGCTTCCGGATTTTGTTGAGGAGAAAACGTTTGATAACTCCGCAACAAAAATCCAACTATAATAACCTGCTGAAATTCAGCATACGCCTTTTTAAAATTGATGTAAAAGATAAAGCCAGACTAAAGGCCCTAAAGCACGAAATTACACTGGCAACCAATGTGGCCGATAAAAGCTGGCTGATGGAAAAGGTAAATGAATTATGCCCTGAGTAAGTAGTGGAGTGGATAGCCAGATTGACTCATTTTATTGGTTGTTCATTGCCGTCTGCTTTAGCTGACGGGTTATGTTGGTTAGTGTATTGGCTTTAGCCAAAAGGCTGTTTAGGCTAAAGCCAATTTCAGGTGTTTCTTAAAGTCCGTTGGCTGAAGCCAACGGCAATCAAATAATTGCAATACATGACTTGGGTTCTTTTCATTATAAACTACATCAAAATACAACCCCCGCCATCCTAAATACCGAACGGGTAAATAAACCCGGATGCTCATTCATAACCAGAGGTTGAACAATATCTACCGCTGCCTTCAACATCTTATACGACCTGCCAACCTTGGTCCGTGTAGGAAATGGTTTTATGATTCCCCCAACCCCGTAAAAAGCCACCGCAAAAAAATGCCGCAGCAATAATTGCTCATCCCGCGAAATGGCGGATAGAATAGCAATAGGTTCAAGCGCATGTTTACCCCCGCTTTTCAGGTAATCATAGCAGGCAGTTTTCAAATCCTCATTTTGCATTACCCCATACAGGGCATCAGCCAGTATATTAATAGTGGCATTTTGCTTATGCCGGCTGGCATAAAATTTTTGCACGGCCTCATCAATTGGTCCGGTATCTGCAAAATTTTCAATGGCAAGTAAACGCTTCCCCAGGTTCAGGATATCTGAAAAGGCGGCGGTCATTCCGCCGCCTGTGAGGGGATGGCGCATATTCAGAGAATCGCCAATCATGGCTACTCCTGTCTTTCTGAAAGGCTTGGCAGGTATCAGATGGTTAGGCATTACTTTAAACTTGCCTTCGGCAATGGCAATCATAAACGAAGGCTGTATTTGTAAGGGCAATTGAGGTGCAATTATTTCAGTTAGATAAGTTGTTAGTTCCACAGATTTACGTGGTGCTTCATTACCGGGGAAATCAATTAAAATCCGCGTTTCAGATGAAGAGATAGGATAGATAAGGCAGGGCGAAGGCTTTGCTACAATAACATGGCCGTGATTTTTATAAGGCAGGTTGCAATCCTTTAATATCATGCCTAAAAAATAACTGCTTACCTTTTTTTCTGCACCTGATAACTGCCCCCGGAAGGCCGAGAACATACCATCGCAAACCACAGTAAGGCCGGCTGAAATATGTTGTTCTTCTTCACTGCCTTTGGCCAGGTATTTTACTCCGGTAACCCTTCGGTTGCTCTCTTGTAATTCCTTTACAGTTCCTTCAATAACCGTTACACCCGGCATATCGAGAATCTGCTGCCTGATTCGCTGAACAAATTTACCGTTTCTCAATCCTTTGCCTGTAATTGTCTTTCCTTTATATACCGGATAGGTTATTTTGAAGTTATCTCCCTGCATAAACAAACCGTATCCTTCAATCTGTTGGGCATCCAGCTCATCCAGTAAATGTTCCAGGCCTAACTCATGCAGTTTTATTACGCCACCGGGTTGCAGCAATTCACCTATCATGCGCTCCTGTTCAGCCAGGCTTTTCTCCACTACTGCCACTCGTAAACCATGTTTGCCAAGATAGGCTGCCAATACCCCACCAGCCACGCCTGCACCTATAATGCAAACGTCAAATTGATTTATGTCGTTCATCCTGATTTTTTTTGAACCTTGAATAATTATTGTCGGGAAACCAAACTACCAAGGCTCCTGTTCGGCATCCCCATATCTGTTGGCAAGACCACAAAAAGGTGCGTCATTGCGAGGCTCTGCGAAGCAATCCCGATGCTACTTGCGACTGGTCGTAACGCAACAACCGGCCCTCTATCGCTTCGGGATTGCTTCAGGCCCAAAGCGGCCTTCGCAATGACGCACACTTTTATATTTAGCCCGAATACCGGTTCGGCTTCCCCCACCAACCGGTTTCTGCCACTGACAACAATTTGGTTAGGATGAGGAGCATTAAAAAAGCACCGTTTGCTCAATGGTTCCTTCCAGCAGTATGTTGGGATTATATTTTACATCGTCCAATGCCTCAATAATCCTGTTTAAACGTTTTTTGGTTTGGGTATAGTTAGGGTCTTCCGTGTTCAGCTTCTTTCTTATTTCGGCAACAAATTTTTCCATTGATTTTCGCACACTGTCCATATCGTTGGTTTTAAGCATCAGCTTGGCCGCAATACCTTTGCGTATTTTTACCACTTCGGTAAACACATCCGGGTTGTTGTAAATTTTGGCTAATGTGGCCATGGCCATTACCTGTGGTATGGCACAGAACTTGAATACTTGTTTGTCGCGAATCATGTTCAGGTATAAAATGCAGTTGCCTACATGCGTTAGTGCATCCGTTACCAGTTCATTGATACAGGCCAGCGATTCGGGCGAGGATGGATTTTTTTGCAACTCGTCTAACCGGTCGGTATATTTACCCCAGATTTGTTTGGGCCAGAAAGTTCTGCCCAGATTCAGGTCTTCGTAATAATCGCGGCTGATATTGGTTTTTTGAAGCAGCAGTCCCATACTGTTGGCCAGTTCAGCCTCATCCTTTAAACGCGCCGATTCTAAGCCAGAGGCCGAAAACAGCGATGAAAGGCCTATTCCCACTAAACCAGCAACGTAATAGCAGTAATCGTTGTAATCATGCAGCGTAACCACTTTGCGCTCGGCATAGTCGGCCATACCGTTTCCCATTTTCTGGCAGATGTCGGCAATTACCAACCGGTAATCCTCATCCAGTGCCTGGTAAGCTCTTATCACCTTATCAAAATTTGCAAGCAACACGCGGTAATCGTGGCTATCGCCGACGTTCTCTATCCTCCAGTCTTTATCGAATAATTTTTCGTGGAAGGACCGGAGCAGGGGAAGCCTTAATCCCGCAGGATAATCCATATCATCCTCAACTGAATCAAGACCCCTTAAAACAAGATAAAAAACGCAAACAGGGTCTTTAAGTTCTTCAGGTAATTGCTGAATAACGATAGCAAAGGAACGGGAAACTTTGTTTAAGGAAGCGTAGCAAAAATCGCGATCGCTGGTATGGCAGGCTATGTTTTCGAGAGGTTCTTTATTATCACTTAGTGATATGTTACCGAATTTGATTCTTACCATGGCCAATACTTCCGAAGGATGGTAGGCCGATTTCAAAATGTCCGTAATCATAGGGGTCTGATTTTTGGTTTTGCGAATATTTCGCGAACTCAAATGAAAAACGAATTTTTCGCAATTGCAATAGCGAATTTTTCACAAGCCCTTGTTTATATTTAAAAACAATCTAAAAAGTGTTTTAATCTATTAATAATCAATCAATTAATCTATAATCATAAAATCTTGTTAAATTTATTTGTTTGAATTTATGAAAGAGGAAGCTACATTAGCGAATTTATCGCTAATTCATAAAAATGAAATATGCAGCTAACTGGAGCTTAAAGACTTACGCCGGAGGACGGCAGGTTTGGCATTTTTCACCCCCCGAACCCTTCAATAAATTCGATGATAAAGATTGGGACACGGACCAGGGAAGAAAATTTTTAGCCGAAATGGCTCATGAGTTTTCATTTGATAAAACAGGAAACCCGAACAGCTCAGATGCCGTTTACCGGCAACAGGCATTAGAAAATAAGGGTATTCATTTTGGTGCTTCAAATGGAATTGAGGAACCTTTTTTGAAAGCAGTGGATTTTTATAAAAACCTTCAGGCACAATCAGGTCATTGGCCGGGCGATTATGGCGGCCCTTTTTTTCTGGCTCCCGGCCTTGTCATTGCCGCCTATGTAACGCAAACAGCTTTGCCCACGCCACATCGGGTTTTAATAAAGCAATACATGCTTAACCATCAAAATGCCGATGGTGGCTGGGGCTTGCATATGGAGGGCGCTTCAACCATGTTTGGCACTGTATTGCAATATGTTTCGTTACGCATTTTAGGCATGCGGGCTGATGAAGTGGCTATTGAACGTGCCCGGCATTGGATAAAAACAAATGGCGGTGCAACAGCAGTTCCGCTTTGGGGTAAGTTTTACCTGGCACTGTTGGGCGTTTATGAATGGGAAGGCATCAATTCGTTATTGCCGGAGTTGTGGCTTTTACCGCGTAAATTGCCCATGCACCCCGGAAATTACTGGTGTCATGCGCGCATGGTGTATTTGCCCATGGCGTATTGCTATGGCGAAAAGATAAAAGCCAAACCCGCACAGCTTTTGGAAGAATTGAAAGAAGAACTTTACCTGGGCCCTTATGCTGATGTAAACTGGCAGGCTGCCCGAAATAGCTGTGCAGTTACGGACTTATACTATCCGCAATCAAAATTTTTAAAGCTGTTTAATAAGGCGCTGAATATTTACGAGCTACGGCCAATAAAAGCGTTTAGAAAAAGGGCGCAGAATTTTGCTTTGGCTTACATAAATGCCGAAGACGAACAAACGAATTTTATTGACATAGGCCCGGTTAACCAGGCCATGAATACGGTTTGTATCTGGCATGCTTATGGAAAGGACGATGTGCGTTTTAAAAAGCACCTGGAGCGTTGGTACGACTATTTGTGGCTGGCAGAAGATGGCATAAAAATGAATGGCTACAATGGTTCGCAGTTATGGGATACCGCTTTTGCTGCACAGGCAATTATAGAGGGAGGTGGTGAAAATGATTTTGCCGCTGTGCTGAAAAAAGCTAACCGGTTTATTGCTGATGCGCAAGTGAAGGAAGAGGTAAAAGGCCATGAAAAATTTTACAGGCACGATTCGGTTGGAGGATGGCCTTTTTCGACCAATGAGCATGGCTGGCCCATCACCGATTGCACTGCCGAAGGACTGAAAACTGCTTTGCTTATCAGGGCATTAAAAATTGTACCGGCAGGGGAGCAGGTGCCTGATAACCTGCTGCAAAAAGCTGCTGAACTGATATTGTCTTTTCAAAATAAAAACGGCGGATGGGCCTCGTACGAATTAACCCGCGGGCCTGAATGGCTGGAAGCACTTAATCCGTCAGAAGTGTTTGGGAATATTATGATTGATTATGCCTATACCGAATGTAGTTCGGCCTGTATACAGGCATTATTGAAATTCAGGTCTGCTTTCCCGGGTTTTAAAAAGCATGAAATTGAAAACGCTATTCGAAACGGCATAGATTTTATTCTTTCACAACAAAGTGAGGACGGCTCATGGTACGGCTCGTGGGCGGTTTGCTTTACCTATGGAACATGGTTTGCTGTAGAAGCGATAAGTGAGGCCCTGAATTCTGATATTAAATTTGCACAACACGATAGAATGAAGTTGGCGATGGATAAAGCCGCTTCGTTCCTGATATCCAAACAACAAGCAGATGGCGGTTGGGGGGAAAGCTTTGAATCGTGCATCAGCAAGCAGTATGTGCAACACCAAACATCGCAGGTAATTAATACCTCATGGGCTTTGTTATCGTTGATGGCAATGGATTACACGGATAAGGCGGTTATTGATAAAGGTATTCAGCTTTTAGTATCGCGTCAATTACCTAACGGTGATTTTGAACAGGAGGGTGTGAGCGGGGTGTTTAATCATAACTGCGCAATAACTTACACCTCATACAGAAATGTATTTCCAATTTGGGCTTTAGGTAGATACCGGAGAAAATACAGGTAATAAGGTTTGGCAGGTTTACTCCTAAAATTCCCGGTTATTGATTCTTTTCGCCATCTCCGCCATAGGCTTTTTCACTTCTTCGCTTAGCGAAACTTTGGCAAGTGATTCCAGTGCCACTTTGTAAAATTTATCAGCAGTATCAAGCGTGTGTTGGCGGGCGCCGGTGGCTTCATACAAATGTTTTACTTCTGCAATCTTTTTCTCCTCATCTTTTTCTGTAAGCAAAGCAGTGAGCTGTGCTTTTTGCGCTGCATCTGCCTTATTAAAAGCAGTTACATATAAATGGGTCTTTTTGTTCTGTACTATATCGCCCCCAATTCTTTTACCCACTTTTTCAGCCTCTCCAAAAGCATCCAGGTAATCATCTTTTATCTGAAACGATAAGCCCAGTTTAAGGCCAAATTCGTAAATCAGTTTCTGATCTCCGGCACCGGCGTTACCAAGTATGGCCCCCAATTGCAGGCAGCATCCCAGCAATACTGAAGTTTTAAATTCTATCATCTTCAGGTATTCTTCTTCGGCCACATCGTTTCTTTTTTCAAAGTCCATATCCATTTGCTGGCCTTCAAATATCTCAATGGCTGTATTGTTGAAAACTGTTATAAGCTGCGCTATATACTGTGCCGGAACATCGGTTAAATAGCGGTAAGCATAAGCCAGCATTACATCACCGGCCAATATGCCCGCACTTGTGCCATACAAGGTGTGTACTGTTGGCACGCCCCGGCGGATATCGGCATTGTCCATAATGTCATCATGCACCAACGTGAAGTTATGGAACACCTCTACTGCAAAGGCGGGGTTAAGGGCTTGTTTCACATCGCCACCAAACATATCGCAACTCATCAGCAGCAAAATGGGCCTGATGCGTTTGCCCGGAATGTTCATAATATGGTTAACCGGCTTGTAAAGGCCTGTCGGGTTCTGATGAAAGTTATTGACGCTGAATTTTTCGTTATACAGGGCGTTGAGTGCGGATAAAGATTGCATGATAAGGTTTGTGTAAGTAATGCGCTGCAATGATAGGGATTTTATGAATAGAGCGAAAACTGGTTTTAAATCAACAATTAAACATTTTAGTTATTTAGCAGAAAAGCCATTGTTAATTACAATATTCTCACAACACCGGCTTTGTATTCTGTCTGTAAAACTCAACCCTCTCCTTGTATGGCGTAACCAAATTTACGTATTGCCGTTACAGGATGGTAAAGTGAAACTGATTCCCCCAAAAGGTATTTAAATGGCATTGATTAAATGAAAAAATTTTTACGGGTTTTTACTTTGCTTACTATTCTATTATGGGCTGTCTTATTTAGTCATGCCACAGCTGCGATTACAACTGTAACGGCTGTTACGGAAGAGTTATGTTATGGTGGAAATAATGCGGGTGTTTTTATTAACCCGGCAGGTGGCACAGGGCCTTATACCTATGCCTGGAGCAATGGTGCAACAACGCAAAATCTAAGCGGTATTGCTGCCGGCACTTACACGGTTACGGTTACCGACCACAATGGCGTTACCGCAGGATTTACCTATACTATTTCGCAACCAAATCCTTTATTTATTACCAGAACTGTTACTGATGAAGGCTGTGGGGGCCAGGACGTAGGCGCTGTTTCTATAAACATTACCAACCCCAGCGGCACTTATACTTACAGGTGGAGTAATAGCGCCACTACCCAAAACATTGCGAACCTTACTGCCGCTGTTTATTATGTAACTATTACAGATGCCACCGGTTGTACTACTATTGACTCAGCAAATGTAGTTCAACCCATAGGAGTGGGTATTGCAGATACGGTTACCGAAGTTACCTGCAGCGCCGGTATGAACAACGGGGCTATTGCAGTTGGCGTGCAATATGGAAGCCCCCCTTATAGCTATTTGTGGAATGATGGTGTTACCACCGAAAGCCGCAACAATCTTACACCCGGCAATTATACATTAACGGTTACGGATGCTATAGGCTGTACCGCTACTGCCACAGCCGCTGTAACTGAACAACCCGGGAGCATGAGTATCAATGCATCCGGAACCAACCCTACCTGTTTTGGTGGAACTAATGGCTCTATAACTGTCACTTCGGTAGTAGGCAGCACAGTGCCTTATACCTTTTTATGGAATGATGGTAACACTGCACAAAACAGAACCGGATTGGTGGCAGGCACTTATTCTGTTACTGCAACTTCAAGTACCGGCTGTTATGTATCAGACACTATTACACTGATACCAGCGGTAGAAATAAATGTGGTAATGCACACTTTTTCTCCAACCTGTTATGCAGGGACCAACGGCGGTATAACTACCAGCGTTAGTAATGGAAATTCGCCATATTCCTATGCGTGGCCCGGCGGTGAGGTTACTTCGTTTATCAATTCAATTGCGGCCGGTAGTTATACGGTAACTGTAACAGATAATAAGGGATGCGTTATAGCAGCAACAGCAATAGTAGCACAACCCGTGCAGGTGGATGTAACTACTACTACCACGCCTTTAGCTTGCAATGGTGGCTCAACCGGCTCGGTTATAACTTCAGTTTCAGGCGGCACAAGCCCTTATAGTTATTGGTGGGATGCCGGTGTGGTAAGTGCCGACCGCACTAATATAAGTTCGGGCACCTATGATGTTACTGTTACAGATGCCAAAGGCTGTACCGCTACAACAAGCGCAACTATAGCTGCTTATACTCCTATCTCGCTTTCGGTTAATACTGTTCAAAACTATTGCTATGGCGACACTTTTGGCAAGGTAAGCGAAACCGCACAAAACGGGGCAGCGCCTTACCACTACCTATGGACCACCGGTGATACAACATCTTCTATCGGTTCTTTAAGCGGTGGAACTTACACCATTACGGTAACTGACAGCCATGGATGCACCATTACACAAACCAGCAGTGTTGCCGACCCGCCTTTTCCTATTGTAGTCAACTCAACTATTAGTGATGTTAGCTGTTATGGGCTTAGCAATGGAAGTGTTAGTTTAAATCCGGTTAACGGACATCCTCCTTACTTTTATAAATGGGGTGGCCAGGGAACTTCTTCAACAGCTTCAAATCTTTCTGTCGGTTCTTATGATGTTAGTATAATTGATAGCTATGGCTGCACGGTTACTGCAACTTTTTCGGTTTCGCAACCGGCTTTGATTACGCCCGTAGCAGCAGTAACCAATGTTGCTTGCTTTGGTGGTAATACCGGTGCTATTAATTTATCGGTAACCGGTGGTTATGCTCCTTTTACCTATCACTGGAATGATGGAGTTGATTCTCAGACCCGCGTATCGCTTTACATTGGTACTTATGATGTAACCATTACCGACAACCACGGATGCACCATGACAGCCGGTGCAACCGTTAACCAGCCAGCAAAATTAATATCTTCTGCAACCGGTGTTTCTCCGGTGTGCTTTGGGGTTAGCAGCGGTTCTGTAACGGCTTCGGCAAGCGGCGGTACCAGCCCTTATAGTTATAACTGGGGTGGGGGAGTAACCACCCAAACCCAAACCGGGTTACCGGTGGGCAACTATGCTGTTATAGTAACAGACGCCAATGGATGTAGCAGTCAATCAAGCGTATCACTGGCTTCTCCTACTGCAATAAATGTTGCTGCCACAGGTAGTAGTGTAGCGTGCAATGGTAATAATACCGGAACTATCAATATTAATGTAACCGGCGGAACATCGCCTTATACCTATAACTGGGGCGGAGGCATTACTTCGCAAAACAGGAATAATCTTGCCGCGGGCAACTACACGGTTACCATTACAGACAACGCGTCGTGTACTGTAACCAATACTACAGTTATCGGCCAGTCAACAAATCTGGCTACAACGGCAACGGCCAATAATGCTTTATGCTTTGGCAGCAGCACCGGTTCAATAATAACAACCACCACCGGGGGCACTTCACCTTACACCTATAATTGGGGTGGGGGCATTACTGCAAGCCAGCGCACTAACCTGGCTGCAGGTAATTATGAAGTAACTGTTACCGACCATGTTGGTTGCACCGTAAGCGCATCTTCCGTTGTTGGTCAGCCGTCTTTGCTTACTATCAGCGCAACACCATCTCCGGCTACATGTTTTGGTGGTAGCGGAGGTGCTATTAATGTAACAGTTGCCGGTGGCACAGGCACCTATTTATACAACTGGGGCGGTGGTATTACCTCACAAAACCGCAGCAACTTAACGGCCGGCAATTACACACTTACTGTTACCGATGGTGCCGGTTGTACTGTTGCTAATACCATAGCGGTTGGTCAGCCAACACAGGTTGTAATCACGTCCACTCAAACCAATGTATCGTGCAATGGCGGAAGCAATGGAACTATTCAATTAACCGCGGGTGGGGGAGCAGGCGGTTACAGCTTTAACTGGGGCGCTGAAATTATTTCCGCCAACAGAACGGGCCTTACGCAGGGCAGTTATACTGTAACTGTTACCGATGCCAACGGATGCAGCGCAACCAGCGTTACAACTATCACGCAGCCCAATGCGCTTGTAATTAGCCCAGCTATAATCAATGTAAAATGTTTCGGCCAAACAACCGGTGCTATTGCTTTAACGGTAACCGGTGGAACAAGCCCGTGTACCTATAATTGGGGAGGGGTTGCAACACAAAACCGCACAGGGCTTGCAGCAGGTAATTACAATGTTACTGTAACTGATGCCAACGGTTGTTCATTATCCCCGGCTTTAATAATTACTCAATCGCAGCAAATAACAACCGCTATATCTTCTATTATCAATGCCAGTTGCTTCGGCGCTTCCAACGGGGGTATTGACATCCACATTAATGGTGGTACCCCGGCATATAGTTATTTATGGAGTAACGGTTCAACAGCACAAAACTTATCTGGTGTAGATGCCGGAACTTATCATGTTTCCATATCTGATGCAAACGGTTGTACTACTTCAACTGCAATCAATGTTGCACAACCCGCTCCTATTACCTTCAACTCTATTGTTACCAATGTAACCTGCAATGGTGCGGCAACCGGGGCAATTGCTACTATAGTTAACGGCGGCAACGGTGGTTTTACCTATTTGTGGAGCAACGGTGCAACAACAGGTAACATCAGCAATATTGCAGCCGGTACCTATACCATAGCATATAAGGATGTTCAAAATTGCAGTGCATCATCTACGGTTCAGGTTACGCAACCGCCAGCTTTGGTAACAACTTTAACGCAAACAGATGTTACATGTAACGGTGGTAATACCGGTACTGCATCTATACACGCAAGCGGTGGTACCGGTGCCTATAGCTATAACTGGAGCAACGGACAAACCACTGCGCAAATCAGCCAGCTTGCCGAAAGCGCCTATAACGTGACGGTAATGGATGCCAACAGCTGTTCAAATACTTTAACCGCAAATATTTCGCAGATAAATTCTATTGTTATTGGATTAACCGGTACAAACGTAAGTTGCGCAGGCCAGCCGAATGGTAGTATTCACGCTGCGGTTACCGGTGGTGCAGCCCCTTATACTTATAGCTGGACCAATAGCGCCACTACCCCAAATATCACCGGCCTTTCAGCCGGGCCTTATACGGTAACTGTTGTTGATGCTAACGGTTGCAACAGCACGGCCTTGGCAACTATTACCCAGCCCACAACAATTACTATTACGCAAACCGTATCTAATGTAAGTTGCTTTGGTACGGCTACAGGTAGTATACAGGTAACCTGTACAGGTGGTACCGGCGCGTATCAATACAAATGGAGCGATGGTGGCGCTACAACTCAAAATATTTCAAACCTGCGTGCAGGCAGCTATAGTGTAACAGTTACAGATGCAAACGGGTGCCCGGCAGCAGCCGGCAAATCGGTCTCTCAACCCATCCAGTTGCAAATTAGCCTCAGCAATACTGACGTTAGCTGTTTTGGGGGAAGTAATGGCGCTGTAACCGCTATGGTAACCGGTGGCAATGGCACCTATACATACAGCTGGAGCAACGGCTTAACCACCTCAGCCCTTGGCAATTTGCCGGTTGGCAGTTATTCGCTTTCGGTTAACGATGCATCCGGTTGCAGTACTTCATCTTCAATTAATATTTCGCAGCCTACAGCTATTGCCATACAAACTATACCAACAAATGTTACCTGCAATGGCGCCGGAGATGGCTCCGTAAACGTTCAGCTTAGCGGCGGTGTTGGCAGTTACACTTATGTTTGGAGTAACCAGTCAACTGCGCAGCAGCTTAGCCATTTAAATGCAGGTTCTTATACCGTAACAGCGAAGGATGCAAATGCATGTTCTGTAACCGGTACTGCAACTATAACACAGCCTTCACCGGTTACGGTAAGCACTGCGTATACAAATTATGCCTGCGCAGGCAGCGCCGGTTCAATCAACATAACTGTGGGTGGTGGAACTGCTCCTTATACCTACAACTGGCAGGATGGAGCTATCACACAAAACCGCACAGGCCTTGCGGCAGGCAATTACCAGGTTACCATAACCGACCAAAACCATTGCACACAAACGGGCTCTGTAACTATTGCCCAGGTGCCGCAACTTTCGGCCAGTCTTACGCAAACCAATGTAAGTTGTAATGGAGGAGATAACGGTAAAATCAACATTACCGTAACCGGTGGCAGCCAGCCATACAGTTATAACTGGAGTAATACGGCTAATACCGGCGATATTCAAAATCTTGCTGCAGCAAATTATAACGTTATAGTTACTGATGCCAGCGGTTGCAGCATAAGTACCGGCACAAGTATTTCGCAGCCTGCGGCTATACAGGTGTCTTCAAACATTACATCTGTAAAATGCTTTGGTAACAGCAACGGTTCGGTTACTGTGGTTGCCAATGGTGGAACTGCACCGTTAACTTTTACCTGGAGCAATAACAGCACCTCGCAAAATCTTTCAAGCCTTCAGGCGGGTAATTACCGGTTAACCGTAACTGATGCCAATAGTTGTACCACGGTGCTTCAGAATGTAGTAACACAGCCTGCGCAGTTGTCACTTACTGCGGCCGTTACACCGGTGGGCTGCTCGGGACTTAATGATGGCTCGGCTGTAATAACTACATCAGGTGGAACGCCTCCGTTTTTCTATAACTGGTCAAATAATGCCAAGGCAGTTGAGTTGGATAGCCTTGCCGCAGGCACCTATGCTGTAACTGTAAACGATAACAACGGCTGCACGGCTAATCAAACCATAACTATAAACTCCTCAGCTCCGTTGGTAATAACCCCGGCGGTGCAGAATACATCGTGCATAGGAGTCAATAACGGTAGTATCAGTTTAAATGTAACAGGCGGAACGTTGCCGTATAATTACGACTGGAATAACGGGCAAACTGCCGATGCGGCCACCGGGCTTGCTGCCGGTAACTATGCGGTTACTGTTACAGATTCAAAAGGATGTTCGGCCACAAGCGGGGGCGATATTTCAATCAGCTATGAATTAAACGTGCATGCAGCAGCCTCTGTAACTTCAACAACCGGAACACCGGTGCAATTAATTGCAACCACCAATACCGATCACAGCAATACCTATAGCTGGACACCGGTTAACTACGTTACCTGCGCCAACTGTGCAAATACTGCGGCAACACCACAGCAAACCACCCTGTTTACAGTTAATGTGGTTGACATTAACGGATGCAAGGCAGAAGATACGGTAACCATCAATGTAAATACCTCTACCGATATTTTTATCCCCAACGCATTCACCCCCAATAACGATGGTGTTAACGACCAGTTTAAAATGTTCGGAGNNAAATACAGGCCTCTCCCGTCCGGCACTTCGTGCGGACGCCCTCTCCATGCTTCGCATAGAGAGGGTAACAGTCAACTACACCCGCGCATTTTCCCTCTCTATCGCTTGCGATGGAGAGGGTGCCCCAGCGAAGCGAGGGGTGGGAGAGGCCTGTATTGGCTGTTAATAACCATTCCCGTCTGTACTTGACTTTAACTAAATAAAAGGTTTGCTTTATACCTGAATATAAAACAATACCTATGAGCAACGATACCGGAAACAAACCAAAATGGCGTAAGTACCTCAATATTTTTCTTGTTACACTGTTACTTATTGCAGCCATTGCAATTTATTTTACTTACTTCTTTACCTATAGCGAAGGTAACCGCGCAGGTGTGCTGATTAAGTTTTCGAAAAAAGGATATGTTTTTAAAACTTATGAAGGAGAATTAAATGTAGGTGGTATGGGCAATCTTCCTAACACTGCCCAAATGAACCAGATTTGGTTGTTTTCAGTTTCCAATCAGGCAGTAGCAGATTCATTAATGCTGCTGGAAGGCAAAAAAGTATCGCTGCACTATAACCAGGTTGAAAAGCCGCTGCCCTGGAATGGTGAAACCACTTCGTATGTGGATGGATTTAAAGTTTTAGGAAATTGAAATTGATTGGACGTAAAGGCGAGCGAATACAGGCCTCTCCCCGGCTTCGCTTCGCTGGCCGACCCTCTCCATCGCAAGCGATAG
>PMXD01000213.1 GCA_003165895.1 Bacteroidota bacterium
GCGACCTGGAACTTAAAAATAATTGCAAGTCTCCCGACTTGCGAATCTTACCTCCCATCACCACCAAACTTCTCCTTCAGCAACCTTTGCATAGCCAACATCTCATCTCTCAACTTAGCAGCAGTTAAAAAGTCCGTATCCTTAGATGCATCCAGCATTTTTTTGCGGGTATCTTCAATACTGCGCACCAACTGTTCGGCAGTCATATACTGAACTATCGGTTCTGCCACCATCGACATTTGGTCTTCCTGCTCAATATAAACATCAGGCGATATGCGGCGGATATCCAGCACCGATGTTTGCTGCATAATCTCCTCTTTTGATTTTAAAATAGTTTTCGGTGTCAGGCCGTGTTCAGTGTTGTATGCAATCTGCTTTTCGCGGCGGCGGGTGGTTTCATCAATGGTTAGCTGCATGCTGACAGTTATTTTATCGGCATACATAATAACCTTACCGTTACTGTTACGCGCAGCGCGGCCTGCAACCTGTATCAGGCTTCGGCGGTTACGCAAAAAGCCCTCTTTGTCTGCATCCAGTATACATACCAGCGATACTTCCGGCAGGTCAAGCCCCTCGCGCAACAGGTTCACTCCTATCAGCACATCAAATTTGCCCAGGCGCAGGTCGCGTATAATTTCTACGCGGTCAAGGGTATGTACTTCGCTGTGTATATACTTACATTTTATATTCACGCGGCTCAGATACTTATTCAGTTCTTCGGCCATTCGTTTGGTCAGGGTGGTTATTAAAATGCGTTCATCTTTTTTCACCCGCTCATCAATCTCCTCCATAATGTCATCAATCTGGTTAATGCTGGGCCGCACCTCAATGGGTGGGTCAAGTAAACCTGTCGGGCGCACTACCTGCTCCACTATTACACCGCCTGACTTTTCAAGCTCATAATCACCCGGCGTTGCACTTACATACACAGCCTGGCTAACCAGCGTTTCAAACTCATGAAAATTCAAAGGCCTGTTATCCAATGCTGATGGCAACCTGAAGCCATACTCCACCAGGTTCATTTTCCGCGAGCGGTCTCCACCATGCATACCACCAATCTGAGGGATAGTAACATGGCTTTCATCAACCACCAGTAAAAAATCATCCGGAAAATAATCCAGCAGGCAATAAGGCCGGCTGCCCTTTCTTCTTCTATCCAAAAAACGCGAGTAGTTTTCAATACCCGAACAATAACCCAGTTCGCGCATCATTTCCATATCAAAATCTACACGCTCTTTTATACGGGCGGCTTCAACATGCTTACCTACTTCTTTGAAATATTCAACCTGGGTATTCAGTTCCAGTTGTATTTCGTCCAGAATCTGCAACAGTTTATCCTTGGCAGTTACATATAAGTTGGCCGGAAAAATACCCACCGCCGTCATCTTACCCAGCGTTCGCCCGTTCGATGGTTCAAAGCTTTCCATCTCTTCAATCTCATCGCCAAAAAAAGTAATGCGGAAAGCGTAATCAACATAAGGCAGGGCAATTTCCACAACATCACCTTTTACCCGGAAGGTCCCCCTGCTTAAATCCTCCCCACGCGAGTATAAACTCTGCACCAGTGCATGCAAAAATCCATTTCTCGAAATCTTCTGCCCGGTTGAAATTCTGATAATACCATTCTCATATTCCACCGGGTTACCCAAACCGTAAATACACGATACCGAAGCCACCACAATAATATCGCGCCTGCCCGATAGCAAAGACGCCGTAGTAGCTAACCGCAGCTTTTCAATTTCCTGGTTTATCGAAAGGTCCTTTTCAATATAAGTTCCCGAAGAAACAATGTAAGCCTCCGGTTGATAGTAATCGTAGTACGATACAAAATACTCCACCGAGTTATCAGGGAAAAACTGTTTAAACTCGCCATACAACTGCGATACCAGTGTTTTGTTATGGGTAAGTATAAGCGTAGGCTTGCCCACGTTCTGTATCAGGTTGGCAACCGTAAAAGTTTTACCCGAGCCGGTAACCCCCAGCAACACCTGGTCGCGCTCACCTTTTTCAATACCTTCGGTTAGCTGGGCTATAGCCTCAGGCTGGTCTCCGGCTGGTTGATATTTAGTTGTTAAGTTGAATTCCATTTTTTGTAGAAACGCGAAGTTAAGTATTAGAAGCAAGAATCAAGAGGTTTGAATCAAGACAAGGGTCATCTAGTGTAATAATTTGTAAGTTAGTAAACTAATGTTATTTTTGCCATGTAAAATCAATAACAAGGCAAGACCAGCGCAACCCGTTACATTACGGAATTAAATGAACTCCAACTAATTCTTCGTAGCACTAAAGTAGAAAGCCGAATAAAAGAAAGGCTGGTATAATAATGTATTGGCACAGCGGTAAAAACTATGATGAAACACAAGCTGATTTTGGTGTAACCCGAAGAGTAGTAGCCAAATGGCGGAAAAGATTTCAAGACTTGCGCATAGAAGGCTTAAAAGATGCTCAACGAAGCGGTAAACCGGTTACCGTTACGGAGGCACAAAAAAATAAAGCGATTCATTTAGCTTGTAGCAAACCAACGAAAGGATATAATAACTGAAGCCCTTCGCTCCATTCCCATTACAGGAACTTCTTCACTACTATGACTTCATCC
>PMXD01000246.1 GCA_003165895.1 Bacteroidota bacterium
CCTTTAATCCATAACTCACGTTATCTTTAACTATCTGCTACTAATACTGCTTCGCTTTATACGGTATCTTCTTCAACTCTTCAAACAAAGCTTTGCATTTGGCAATACCCTCTGGCGCATTAAGTGTAAAGTACCAAAAGTTCTCGTAATCGCCATAGTTCATGGCCAGTTGCATAGTGCCCTGCGACTTGTGTTCAGCAATTTCCCAGTTTACAATAATTTTATATGTTAACTGGTTTTTAAACCCGAAAGTTTTTGTTTTATCAAAACTGAACATGGGGCCATTACCGGTAACTTTTGTTTCGGTGTAATCTTTTAGCTGGTTAAAAATTATAGTTGAAGTGTCTTTCAAAGAGCTGCCGGTTAAACCCAAAACTACAGGCCTTAAATTTTGCGGCAGCGCCTGCACGGCCCTCAAAGCCAGCATGGTGGCGGCTTTGTGACCGCCATGCGTGCCCGGCAGGGGCAATAAACAAAAAATATAATCGTAATGATTTTCAGTCAGTATCTCTTTCAGGCGGGTATTTATCCAGGGCACGTTCCAACTGGTATCCAATGGTTCATGCTCATCCAGGCCATAATGAGCATCTTTTTGATCAAGAAAATAAATATTATGGGTGCCTATAATTTTGCCGGCATTCATTAACTCCTGCTTGCGGATGCGCGGCAGGTTAGCACGGCCTACGGCTTCGTCAGTCAGTTCAAGTCCATAGTACGATTCTGCGAGCGTAGAATATTTGTAACCACCCTCTCCGTTCGTTATTACGCATTGGTCAACCAGTCCGTTTAACTCATGTGTAATTTTATAAATGGTGGCGGCGGCGGCAGTTTCATCATCCGGATGAGCGACTACAACCAATACGCGCGGGCCGGTGGGTTGCTGGGCGTATAAAGAGTCACAACAAATTATACTCAATAAAACCGGCAGAATAATAACCCTGAAGTATAGAAGCTGTTTCATAAGTATTAGTTTATCTAAATTGCAAAGTAGTTATCTTAACAAACAAAACATAAAATTGGTTTTGAAGGGTGCGGCGGCAGATTATAAGTGATGTTTTTTGTCCGTGTCTCCGCCCCTTCCGTCCCCTAAAGGGGATACCAAAGCCGAATACAAATACAAAATTTGGCGGTTTTGCCCTGGTTTCTCTTTAGAGATAGAAAAGGCAGCTGTTGGCACTTTATTTATTCAATTATCAATTTTTGCGTATAGTGTTTGTCGCCTTCGCGTACGCTTACAAAATAAACCCCGGTGGCTACATTCAAATGTATTTGTTTGCTATAACCAGAGGTAGTATTCATCTCCTCAGCATATAAAACCTGGCCTAGCACATCGTATATCTGAAGTTGCCCGTTATTGATGGCACCGTTTACTTCAATCGTAAAATCATTTTTAGCGGGGTTAGGATAAATGGATATCTGGCTTGAATTAACCAGAGCAATTCCAGAGCATATCTGCACCGGAATGGTATCGGCAAAATTACTAACACAGCCATACTGCGAAACCGTAAGCGAAACGGGGCAAAATCCTATTGAATCCCAGCTAACCGAAATAGGGCCGGCACCGGTCAGAGTATTTGCATTACCATATCCGAAATTCCAGTTAAAAGTTGCACCTGCAACTGCGCTTCCCGTAAACGTAACCGTTATGGTATCTCCAACACATACCAGCCCTGAAGTTACAAACGAAACCACCGGATTTGCATTTCCGGTAATAGAAACCGAATCAGTTGTTGAACAACCGTTAGTGGTACCGGTAACTGCAATAAAAGTGGTTGAACTATCGGGCGAAATTGTAATGCTATCGGTTGTGTACAAAAGCGTATCAACCGCCCACACATAAGCCGATGCGCCGGTTGCCGTTAAAGTAATTTGATTGCCTAAACATGCGGCAGAATCACCAATTAACGTAAGCGCCGGTGCGGCTTTTACGGTAACAGGTACTGTGCTTAGAGGCGAAATGCACCCACCTGATACCACAGTTAAAGTAACATGCCTGATGCCAGCAGTTGGCCAGCTTAGCAGATAGGGACCGCTACCGCCACCCGAATCGACTACCGCTCCGTCAAAGTTCCATATATAGGCGGCGTTACCTGCCGCATTTCCGGTATAGGTTATTTGCGCCGTGTCGTTTGCGCAAACCGAATCTGATGCAATTAAACTGACTACCGGTACAGTATTGACTTGCACAGTTACACTGTCTGTGGCCTGGCAACCATTTAAAGCTCCTGTAACATAATAAGTGTCGGTACTATCAGGCGTTGCTGTTACGCTGGAGGTAGTGGTTGCACTTAAAGTTGGGTCTGCAGCCCAGGTATAAGTAATGGCGCCATTGGCGGTAAGTATAATACTGCTTCCTAAGCAAATTCCAGTGTCATTGGTTAAAGTAAGAAGGGGGCCGGAAACCACAGCCTGAGCAGTAACCGGTAGCGCAGAACAATTGCTATCAACAACCGTAAGGGTAATGTTTTTAGTGCCTCCGGTTTGCCACAATACAATATAAGCGCCAAAAGCGCTGTCATAAGCCAGCGTTGCGCTGTCAAAATTCCAGTTATACGTAAAGTTAATTGCGTTTGTATCATTAACCGAATAAAAGACTGTTGAGAAGTAGCCCTCGCATACCGGAACCACAGGCGTAATTGTGGCTATAGGTTTCGAAACCACAGTAACATTTATAATTGTATCAACCGTGCACGATAAAGATGTAATAGTCAATTTTACCGGATAAGTGCCTATACCCGGAAAAGTATACGAAGTGTTTTCTGTTGTTGCGTCAGTAACTCCATTATTATTAAAACTCCAAGCCCACGAAGTAATACTATCATAAGGAACGGAAAGGTCGGTAAACACTGAGGTGCTATCCAAACAACTGGTAGATACCGAAAAATCAGCCAGGAAAAAGCCAAGCGTATCCGGCACCAATGTATCGTAAGCTATATTACAGGGGTCATTGCCAAGGGTGGTCATTACAACCGTATAAAGCCCGGGCTGTTTAATGCTTATGGTTTGAGAGTCGGGCGAACTGTTTATACCGGGGCCGATCCAGCTATAGGTCGCAAGTCCGGCAGGGGCAGTTAGTTTGGGGTTAGGCCCCTGGCAACCATTGCCAGGAGTAAAAGTAATAAATGATGCCGGGGCACAGTCGCACGAAAAATAAGCATAACCATAATGGTCTCCGGCACAACCATCGGGCAAACAGCCCCGTGTGGTAAAAGTAATAGTAATCGTTTGTCCAATATAATTAACCAACGGGACCAAAACAGATGCCCAGGGTTTGTAATAAACATTATTGGGGCCAATTAGTGGTACGATGGTAAATCCACCTATAGTCTGGCAGGTTGTAGCGTTTACATCATATCCTGCGCATGTTATTTCGTTGTTGTTGCCATCCATCATTTTTACCGAGAAATACGGTTGCTCGTCCGGCGCATGCCCCCCGTCTTCTAATACTACTGCGTAGTGGTAAGTAAAATTGCAATTGCCGGGTGTAACCACAAATGTGTAAGACATGGTTTCGCCATCACCATAAAGATTATTACCGGCTTCTACACTTTGCCACATAGTCCCCATTCGGGCGGCATAACCACTTCCGCCGGGCCATACCACAGGAAGGTTGTAGCCCACGCTGGCCAAATTACTGTCAATGGCCGCCGCTGAGGTAGTAATTACCTGGCTGTATTCGGTGGCGGTATCGTTTAGCGGGCTATTATTGGGGCCCTGATTAAAGCCCATACTATTTAGCGGATTGGTAGGGCTACATGAACAAACACCGCCCGGGGCGCATTGTCCGGCGGAATAAGTACCGGTCCAACCTGTAAAATTACCTTCACTAAAATCGGCATTTACGCACTGAGCCATCAATGTGTTTAATCCTGAAAAAAGGGCGAAACAAACTATGCAAATGAATGTAGTTATGTGGGTAAACTTATTTTTCATAGCTGCAAATTTTTAATGTTTCAGAAAACAGAACCGCTGGAATTAAAGTTAACAAAACCTTCAATAAGTGCCATTATCTGTACGTTAAATTTAAAAAGTTTTAAATTCATTTACCTGTCTTCTCACCTGAAAAAGCCGGTATTTGATACTGCAAATTTGTAACATGCAATCATTTAAAACAAGTACATTATATACATCAAATACGGCGATATTTTTAGTTCGGTAGTGTTTCTGGTTCAAAAGTAAACCCATAAAGCAACGCATTTTTATTAAGTAGAAAATGCTGAGTTATACGGTAAATAAATACGGCCCGAAAAACAAGCACGTATTCGCATTTAAAGAACAATTTAAGCTGTAACCCAAATATATTGCGCAATGGTGGAGCAAAATTTGTCAAACAATATAATCCCCGGTTAAAAATAAATCCGTATTTATATAATCGATGAGTAAGCTTGTTCGCGGTTTAGGTTTAACACAGGCGGTTGCCATTAACACCATTGATATGGTGGGCATAGGTCCGTTTATTGTTATCCCTTTTATCATCGGTGCTATGCACGGCCCGCAATGTATTATTGCCTGGATACTCGGCGCAATCCTTTCCTTTGCAGATGGCGCAGTGTGGGCAGAGTTAGGTGCCAAGTGGCCCGAAGCCGGTGGCAGCTATGCTTTTCTTCAAAATTTATATGGCCGAAAAAAGTGGGGCAGGTTAATGTCGTTTTTGTATGTATGGCAAACTATTATTCAGGCGCCTTTAGTTGCTGCTTCCGGGGCCATTGGTTTTTCTCAATACCTGCTTTACTTAATTCCCTCGCTTTCACCAATAGAACAAAAAGCCGTCTCCAGTGGCCTCATCATTCTCATTACCATTTTACTCTATCGCAAAATAACCGACATCGGTAAAATTTCGGTGTTTATGGGTATCATAGTTGGTGGTACTATTTTGTGGCTCATCGCCAGCGGGTTTTCGCATTTTCAACCGGCGCTTGCATTTACTTTCAGTAAAGATGCTTTCGATTTAACGCCTGCATTTTTTCTTGGCTTGGGGCAGGCCAGCACCAAGACCATTTATTCGTTTTTGGGATATTACAACGTTTGTCACCTGGGCGGCGAAATCAAAGAGCCTGAGCGCAATATACCGCGTAGTATTTTTCTTTCCATCGGTATCATAGCTGTATTGTATTTACTGATGCAGGTTGCTGTGTTAGGTGTAATCCCCTGGCAAGAGGCTAAAGACTCACAATTTATCATCAGCCTTTTTTTCGAACGGCTTTACGGTCATACCTCCGCATTAATAGCAACCGGGCTTATTTTGTTTATTGCCGTTTCTTCACTTTTTGCAGTTTTGCTGGGTTATTCGCGTGTGCCTTATGCAGCGGCAGTTGATGGCAACTTTTTCAGCGTCTTCGGCAAACTGCATCCCACTAAAAACTTTCCTTATGTGTCTTTATTAGTGCTGGCGGGTGCAGCGTTTGTGTTCAGCCTGCTTTTTAAAATGAAAGAAATAATAACGGCGATTATTGTTATGCGGATACTGGTTCAGTTTTTAGGGCAAGCTGTTGGTTTGATTTTATATCACAGCCATTATAAACAAGAGCGGTTTCCATATCGCATGTGGTGGTACCCTTTACCACCGGTAGTGGCTATTATGGTTTGGGGGTTTGTGTTTTGTTCATCGGAAGCGCGGTATATGCTTGGGGCAGTTGCGGTAATTGGATTGGGGGCTGCTTTGTTTTATTTAAAAGAGAACGCTGCCCTAAAAAATCAAGCTACCAATTTGTAATCTTGCACTAATACGTTGGCCGAAATTTTAAGAGTACCGGTTAGGTTACGTATCATATCGACAGTAAGTTTTCGCCGCTTATTCAACACTTCCGAAACACGGCTTTTTGTGCCAATAAGGCCTACCAGATCCGACTGCTTCATATTCATTTCCTCCATTCTTATTTTAATCGCTTCAATGGGGCCTGGTGCTTCAATGGGGTAATGGATGTTTTCGTAATTTTCAATAAGCAACGAAAGTACATCTGCCTCATCACCGGCAGGAGTATTGGGTTTGGCATCAAAAATTTTCTCTAAACGTAATAATGCCCTTTCGTAATCTGCCTTTGTTTTAATTGGTTTAATGCTCATAATTCAAAGTTATATTGTTGTCGAATCTATTTTATCATATTCCCGGTGTGTTCCGATAAACCGGATAAATGCCCATTGCAGAGAATAATTAAATTTTACTACCAATCTATAATCATTACCTTTTATATTAAACACCACCCGGTTATCTGCAATAATACTGGCATTGGCATACATTTTCTTTATATCATTCGGCGACTTCCATTCGGCATTACTGGCTGTTTGATACCACGTTTTAAGATACTGCTCACAATCCCGGTGTTTTTCCCAAAACCCGCGCAACGTACTTTTAGCGATAATTCGTTTCATGTAAACCAAAAATAGTGAAAAGTTCTTGATTTGGGAACTTATTTGATAAAATAATCTGCCCTCCCCACTATCCACCCTCAAAATCCCCTGTTTAAAACAGGCAATGTGCTACCGGCAAAATGCCCTAACATTCGGTTTTAAATTACGGGTAAATGCGTGTATTAAAATTTGGTGGCACTTCAGTGGCCAATGCAGAAAACATGAACAAGGTAATTGCCATTGTTCAGCAAACTTTAAAACACGGGCCTGCCATGGTAGTAGTTTCAGCCCTGGGCGGAACTACGGATGTTTTAATTGATGCCGGCAAACTGGCCGCGGCTGGCAACGACTCATATAAACAAAAATTAAGTGTTATTGAACAACGCCACCTTACCTGCATAAAAGAATTGGTACCGGTTGCCCACCAAAGTGCCGTGCTGAGCGAAATAAAAACAAAGTGTAACGAGCTTGAAGCCATTTGCGAAGGCGTGTTTATGCTCGGCGAATTATCGGCCCGCACCTTAGACCGGATAGTAAGTTTTGGCGAGTTGATGTCTTCGGTTATTATTTCACATCAGCTAAAATCGCTGAACATCGCTCACCAGTGGGCCGATTCGCGACAGCNNGATTGTAACCAATTCAAACTTCGGTTTTGCGGCCGTTAATTTCGAGGCTACCAATCATAAAATTCAGGATTTCGTAAAAACACATCCGGCGCAGCTTTATCTTTTCCCCGGCTTTATTGCTTCCGATGCACATGGGGTTACAACTACCTTAGGCCGCGGAGGTTCAGATTATACTGCCGCTATTTTCTCTGCCGCAGTATCCGGAAAAAATCCCGAGCCGCTGGAAATCTGGACAGACGTTAGCGGCATGATGACCGCCGACCCCCGCCTGGTGCAAAATGCCAGGGTGATTCCGCATACCTCTTACCAGGAGGCTATGGAGCTTTCGCATTTTGGAGCCAAGGTTATTTATCCGCCCACCATTCAGCCTGCCATGAGCAAAGGCATTCCGATACTTATAAAAAATACCTTTTCTCCGGATGACAGCGGAACCCTGATTGAACAGGTAAAAGCAGGTTCCCCCTTCGGGGGTCAGGGGGCCGTGACTGGTCTTTCGAGCCTTGGAAAAATATCTATGCTACTGCTTGAAGGTAGCGGCATGGTGGGCATACCGGGTTTTTCGAAAAGATTATTTGAAGCCCTGTCTGATGAAAAGATAAACGTCATCCTCATCACACAAAGTTCATCCGAACATTCCATCTGCGTCGCTATTGATGAAGTAAATGCCGCCAAAGCCAAAGAAGCCATTGATGAAGAATTCGATTACGAGATAAACACCGGCAAACTGAACCCCCTTGAAGTTGAAAATGGGTTGGCGATAGTAGCACTGGTAGGCGATAGCATGAAAAACCATCCCGGTATAAGCGGACGTATGTTTAGCGCCCTTGGCAAAAACGGGGTTAACATCCGCGCCATTGCACAAGGCTCTTCGGAAAAAAATATCTCAGCCGTTATTAGCGTGGCCGATGTAAAAAAAGCAATTAACGTTTTGCATGAAGAGTTTTTCGAAACCACATACAAGCAGCTTAACCTTTTTATAGCCGGTGCGGGCAATGTAGGTAAGCGCTTATTTGAGCAGTTGAAAACACAACATGCTTATTTGCTGAAACACCTTCGCTTACAGTTGCGCGTTGTGGCTATTGCCAACAGCAAAAAAATTGCCATCAACGAAGAAGGCCTCGACCTTAACAAATGGGAAGATGAACTGAAAAATGCGCAGCCCATGACTATAGCCGGGTTGGCCGATTTTATCCGCGAAAAGAATTTGCGCAATTCAGTGTTTGTAGATATCACTGCTAACCATGAAGTGGCCGGTACCTATGCAGGCCTGTTGCAAAAAAGTGTTTCGGTAGTGGCTTGTAATAAAATCGCCAGTTCATCGCCCTACAGCAATTACGAAAAGCTTAAACAACTGGCTAACGAATTCAATACTGCATATTTATTCGAAACCAACGTAGGCGCCGGCTTACCCATCATAGGTACCCTGAACGATTTGCGCAGCAGTGGCGATGAGGTATTGAAAATGCAGGCGGTACTATCGGGCACCTTAAATTTTGTGTTCAATAATTACGATGGCACCCGCCCTTTTGCCGAGGTGGTTAAACAAGCACAGGACGAAGGCTACACTGAACCAGACCCGCGCTTAGACCTGGGCGGCGTAGATGTAATGCGCAAAATACTAATCCTTAGCCGCGAAGCCGGTTATAAAATGGAGATGGAAGAAATCAGCAATGACGTGTTCCTTCCTGAATCATGCATGAAGGGCACCGTAGCTGATTTTTATAAAGAGCTGGAGAAACATGAAGGGCATTTCAAAAAACTGTACGATGCCGCAGCAGCCAAAGATTGCAAACTAAAATTTGTTGCCCAGTTTGAAAACGGCAAAGCCGCAGTAGGCCTGCAGCACATTGGTAAGGAGCACGACCTCTATCACTTATACGGCAAAGACAACGTAGTGCTGTTTTACACCCGCCGCTACGTGCAGCAGCCATTGGTAATTAAAGGAGCAGGAGCAGGAGCGGAGGTAACTGCCTCCGGTGTATTTGCTGATATTATCCGTAGTGCGGGGAAGTAAATACACAAATACGGGGACGCTGATTTATTATGATAATTATGATTAA
>PMXD01000242.1 GCA_003165895.1 Bacteroidota bacterium
AAAGGCCACAAAGAATATATTTTATAGTGCTCTTTGTATTAACCTTTGTGTGCTTTGTGTTAAACTGTATTTTAAACAGCTTTTCAGGTATTATGGCTTAAATGGTGCCCCCCAAAGTTTGGGCAGTCGCACTTAGTGGCTTTACACGAGGGGAGGGTGGTTAAAAGAACAAATGCCGTTAGGGCTATTAACACTATGCGCGCAATATGTTTACTTTGCTTTGGCATACTACTTTCAACTTTTACCGGTAAAAATAATCCTTCTAATTGGAACGCAAACGCAGAATTTTAGTCGCCCCGCTTGATTGGGGCCTGGGCCACGCCACCCGCTGCATTCCTGTTATCAATGCCTTGTTAAAACGAAATGCTGAAGTAATTATTACCGGCAGCGGCAGCTCAGCCGAACTTCTGAAAAACGAATTCCCCGGGTTAAAACATGATGCTTTACCGGGCTACTATCCCCGCTACCCAACCGCATTAACTGATAGTGCTATGGTATTTACTATGGCCCGGCAACTACCCCACTTTATTAAAACAATTAACCACGAGCACACCCAAATAAACCAACTGGTTAAAAAGGAAAGGATTGATGTGCTGATATCCGATAACCGGTATGGCTGTTATTCACCGGGTATAACTTCAGTTTTTATTACCCATCAGCCTCATATTCTGATGCCCGAAAGTTTTAAATGGATTGAGCCTATGGTAAACCACTTTAACCGCAGGCAAATAAACCGGTTTAATGCTTGCTGGATACCCGCTGCGGATGCTCAGCTGCTGGGAGATATGGTGCCACCGGTATTGCCCGCTAACACCCGCTTTATAGGTTCCCTCTCCCGCCTTAAAAAACTGGCGGATGAGATTACATATAAGGTGGTGGTAGTAGCCTCCGGCCCGGAACCACAGCGCCAAATACTGGTGGATATGTTGCGCGCGCAGTTGATAGCATTAAACTTACCCGCTTTTTTAATAGCAGGCAAAATGGATGGGCCGGAGAAAATAACCGTATCAGGCAATCTGACAGAAGCCAATTATCTGGGCAGCGAAAAGCTTAACCACATTATTCAACAGGGCGAAATTATTATAGCCCGACCGGGTTACAGCACCGTTATGGACCTGGATCATCTGGACAAAAAAGCCATTTTTATACCCACACCCGGGCAAACAGAGCAGGCTCATTTGGCGCAGCAATTAATACAACAAGGCATTGCTTTTTCGATGGAACAAGAAGGGTTCAATATGGCTACGGCTTTAAAAAAAGCTAATAAGTTCAGCGGTTTTACCAATTTTGCACCCGATGAATCACTTTTGGAACAGGCAATACAATCAATTCTATGATTAAGCTATTTAAAAGTTTTGGCTACGCAATAAAGGGAATGCTTATTGCTTTACGCGATGAGCCGAATATGCGTATTCATCTTTTAGCCATTGCGGTTGTTACTTTTTCGGGCATTTACTGTGGGCTGAGTGCCATTGAATGGGCTATTATTGCCCTGGCAATTGGCTTTGTAGTATCTATGGAAATGGTAAATTCTGCCATAGAAGCAATCGTTGACCACGTATCGCCCGAATATCACAAAGAAGCCGGCCGAATTAAAGACCTTGCCGCCGGTGCCGTACTGGTAGCAGCTATTGTGGCCACAGTAATTGCCGTTTACATTTTTGGGAATAAAATATTTAACCTGATATTTTGATTAATCGGTCTGAATATGGGAGTTTCATTATTTATAAACGGCTCATCTCTGGAAATTGGTAGCGCCTCGTTCCTAAAGTCATTTTTCTCAACTATTTATTTCCATTTAGTAACCCCTGAAACAAAAAACAAATACCCGAAACTCTTTACTGATTTATACAATGGACATGTAAAATGGGAAGATGCCCAAGAGATTCAGGACAATTTAGAAGATATAAGGGAAGCTTTTAAAAATTTTGATCCGGATAAAGTGGTTTGGGATATTGACGATTTGTCTAAGTCGCCGCCATGGGGAAGCGATATAAGTGCCCGCGTAACTTCCATGGCCAATTACTTTGTAACATCAAGAGGAAAGGATCTATTTGAAGAATTATTTGATGCACTGGCAAGAAGTAAAGAGATGAAAGAAGACATTTACCTGAAGTAAATCGCCAGCAACAATGGACATCAACTACCGAAAACTCCTTCTGCCGGACGTAAAACAATACCGCGAAATCAGGCTCGAAGCCCTGAAACTTTTCCCTGAAAGCTTTGGCTCCGATTATGAGTCAGAAGCGGCCAAACCAAAACTTCATATGGAGATAGGCATTGAGCAGCAGGCCGCTGACACCTTTTTAATGGGTGCCTTTGATGGAGAAAAACTATTTGGCATCTGCGGTTTTATGCGGGATTTACGGCCAAAAGTACAGCACCGGGGACTTATCATTCAAATGTATATTCAACCCGCTTACCAGGGCAAAAAACTCGGATTGCAGTTATTGCAAGCCACGACCGCCGAAGCATTTAAAACTCCTGAAGTAGAACAAATCGTTTTAGGCGTAATAACGCACAACATCAGCGCCATAAAAACATACGAGCAAGCCGGCTTTAAAGAATTTAGTACTCACCCCAACTACTTAAAAATTGGCGACCGGTATTTTGATGAGAGATTGATGGTTCTTCACAAATGATCCTGACTCCAAAGGAGTCAAATATTTATAGAAATATATACGCCATAATCAGGCGACCCCAGCGGGGTCGAACCTGAGAAGTCCTGACTAGAACGGATGAATAATGAAAGAAAGCATTATTGCTGAAAACTAAGCTTCTCCTCGTTTGGCAAAGCTTCTGTGCTTTGCTGCTGTTGCCCAACTGCTGCCTTAGTAGTTTCCTCTACAAAGAAATATTGTTGGAATACCAGGATAATAAATACACCGCCGGTAATAGCTGAATCGGCTACATTAAATACCGGACGGAAAAACTCGAAATACTCTCCACCCCAAAACGGCACCCAATTAGGAAAAAAGCCATGGAACATCGGGAACCACAGCATATCTACTACCTGCCCGTGCAAAAACCCGGCATAACCGCCGCCGTGGGGAAACAACGTGGCCACCTTCCCATAGCTGTCAGAAAATATCATGCCGTAAAAAGCACCGTCTATCATATTGCCAATGGCACCGGCCAGTATCATTGAACAAGCTGTAACAAAACCCCAGTGTGCTTTGGTTTTAAGCAAATGCAAAACATACCATACTCCTCCGCCAACTGCAGCCAACCTGAAAATACTCAGAAACAACTTACCCCAAATGCCCGGCAAAACCATACCAAAGGCCATACCCGGGTTTTCGGTAAAATGCAGGCGCCACCAATTGGTAATTAAAATTTCCTCGCCCATTATCATATGGGTTTTTACCCAAATTTTAACCGCCTGGTCAAATATCAAAACAGCAAGGATGATTAAAAATACTTTATATGGTTTCATGCAGGATATGCGTTCGTTTCGTTTTGTATAAATGGTGCTCCGGTTACTAATTTACTATTCCCCTCTTGTGCTATACGCCACTGTTGATATTAAGTTTTTATAAACAAGCACTTCAATTACCGTTACAATTTAGCGCTTGTTGTGCACTCAAAAAGCCGCCTTAAATACATTTAAACACAAAGGCCACAAAGATAAAAACCACACAGAAAGCACTATTTATTTGTATTCTTTGTGGCCTTAGTGCCAGCCTTAGTGCACTTAGTGGTTAATGGTATTTGAAAATTAATTCAACTCCACCTTTACCTTCAACACCTCCTCATTCAACTCCACCTCTTCAAAATCGCTGAGGGTGTCAACCAAAAGTATCTCTTTTGCCAGAATCTCGTTGCTGATATAATCCTTAAATTGAGATAACGCCAGTTCAAAGGTTTTGTTTTTAATAACCGATACCCGTATCCGGTCCAGCACCTGAAAATTCTTGTCTTTTCTTATGTTCTGCACCTTATTTACAAACTCGCGTGCTGTTCCTTCATTACGTAATTCATCAGTTATTTTTACGTCCAGGGCCACGGTTATAGCTCCCTCGCTGGCTACCAGCCAACCAGGTATATCTTCGCTCAATATTTCAACATCGCCAATTTCAAGGTTAAATGCTTCACCATCCAGATTCAAGGCAAAAACTTTATCGCGTTCAAGTTGCTGCAGGTTCTCCTGGGTGAATGCGGCAATAGCAGCCTGGAGGCTCTTCATCTTACCGCCCACCTTTTTACCCAGCTCGCGGAAGTTTGGCTTTATCTTCTTTTTCACAATACCCGAAGTATCGCTGATATATTCAATGGCCTTCACATTCACCTCGCTCAAAATGTAGCTTTCAACTTTCTGCAACTGCTCTTTCATCAGGTCGTTCAGTACCGGTATCATTATTTTCTGCAGCGGCTGACGAACTTTTATTTTCTCCTTTTTACGCAATGAAAGCACCAGCGAACAAGCCTTTTGCGCCAACTCCATTCGTTCCTCCAACTCCTTATCCAGTTTGCTTTCGGTAACTTTTGTAAGCAGGGTTAAATGCACCGAATCCCAATGGTGGCCCGATTTGTTCTTGATAGCTTCTTCCCGCACATTATCGGTCAGGTTTTTATACAACCACTCTGTAAAGAATGGCGATACCGGGCTCATTAGCTGCGCAACCACCGTTAAGCACTCGTGCAAAGTCTCGTAAGCAGAACTCTTATCCGCGCTCATTTCCCCTTTCCAAAATCTTCTGCGGCTTAAACGTACGTACCAGTTACTTAAATGCTCATCTACAAAAGCCTCAATAGCACGCGCGGCCTTGGTAGGCTCATAGTCTTCATAAAAACCCGTCACATCCTTAATCAGCGATTGCAGTTTAGAAATAATCCACCGGTCTAACTCCGGCTTTTTATCAAACGGTATTAAATCATTTTCATTAATCCTCCATCCATCAATATTGGCATACAAGGCAAAGAATGAGTAGGTATTATACAGCGTACCAAAATGCGCCCTTATAATATCCTGCACACCGGCCATGTCAAACTTCATGTTATCCCAGGGATCGCTGTTGCGCATCATATACCAGCGTGTAGCATCAGCTGAGTATTTGTTGATAGCTTCAAACGGGTCAACAATATTGCCTAAACGCTTACTCATTTTGTTGCCGTTTTTATCCAGCAACAAACCGTTTGATACTACGTTTTTGTAAGCCACAGAGTCAAAGAGTAAAGTAGAAAGAACGTGAAGCGTGAAGAACCATCCGCGTGTTTGGTCGACTCCTTCAGCTATGAAATCGGCAGGAAATGCAGCCCCCAAACCCCCGAAGGGGGCTTTATTGCGGCCGTCCTTTTCTAATGTAGGTCTACAGGCTAGTTCTTTTTGTATTTTGATTAATACATTATCCATATCTCCAATCACCTGTTCATTCGAAAACCTTATCACTTTATATCCTAAGGCCTTTAAATATTCTGTTCTTGCATTATCTAATTCCTGTTGCTCCGTAGTATTATGATACCCACCATCCACTTCAACTACCAACTTTTTGACAATGCACACAAAATCTACTATCGCTTCGTCAATAATGTGTTGACGGCGAAATTTATACCCACTTAATTTTTTTCCACTTAATACAGCCCATAATGCTTCTTCCGCTTGCGTTGGATTTCTTCTGCTTTTCGCTGCAAACTCTTTTAACAGCTTATACGACATTGGATTAGCCGTTTTCCACCGCATGGAGACATCTTTTTCCGTTTCGTCCTCCTTAGTTCCCCCTTCGGGGGTTAGGGGGCCGAATGGCCAGTGCCATTGCGCATAAGGCATGGCGCCACTATCAAACCAAACATCTATCAAATCGCTTACGCGCTTCATTGGTTTGCCTTTTGGTGATATCAGCACTATTTCATCCACCAGGGGTTTATGTAAATCAATCTGGTTGTGGAATACCTCTTTTTCAATAATGATAAATTTGTTATGGCCTAACTCTTTGGCTTTCACGATGCCTTCATACAACTCATCTACTGAGCCAATAATTATTTCCTCGCTACCATCTTCTGTTTTCCAGATAGGCAGCGGGGTTCCCCAATAACGGCTGCGCGATAAGTTCCAGTCTACCAGGTTCTCCAGCCATTGGCCAAAGCGGCCCTCACCGGTGTGTGCAGGCTTCCAGTTTATGGTTTTGTTTAGTTCAATCAACCTGTCCTTTACAGCCGTTGTTTTTATAAACCAGCTATCGAGCGGGTAATATATAACAGGCTTATCGGTGCGCCAGCAGTGTGGATAGTTGTGCTCGTACTTTTCGGTTTTAAAAAGTTTGTTTTCCAGCTTCAGTTTCAGCACTATCAAATCATCCACACTCATGTATTTCTCCAGGTGTGGTATAATTTCTTTCAGCTTTTCTTTTTGTACCTGCAGCTCGGCAAACTTTTCTTCGTCGGTTAAGTAAGCTTCTTTGATGTAGCGCTCGCCCAAAGGAAAAACCGGGTCGTTTACTTCACTCACAAATTTGCCTTGCTTATCAACCAGGGTTAAAGAACCGATGCCATTTTGTTTCGCCACCTTAAAGTCATCTGCACCAAAAGATGGGGCAATATGCACTATACCGGTTCCATCAGTAGTGGTTACAAAATCGCCTATCACTACCTTAAACGCATCACCTTCGGTTGGTTGGGTATAAGGCAACAACTGCTCATATCTTAAACCAGCTAAGCCAGAGCCATGTCCCAGGTCCTCGCTGCTTTTCAATTCCAGGTTATTCCACTCAAAAGTTTTCTCCAGCAGATCGGCAGCCAGTATTACGCTTACTTCCTTTTTGGTGTAATAGTTAACTGTCTTCGCTTTTACATAACGGATATTTCCCCCCACCGCCAAAGCAGTATTTGAGGGCAAGGTCCATGGAGTAGTGGTCCAAGCTAAAAACCGAATATCTTCAGACTCATTATCAAAAAGAAATTTGCTCTTTTCATCATACACCAGTTTAAACATGGCTACGGCCGAAACATCGCGCACTTCTTTATAGCATCCGGGCTGGTTCAACTCATGCGAGCTTAACCCAGTACCTGCCGCAGGCGAGTATGGTTGTATGGTGTAACCTTCGTATAACAGCCCTTTATCGTACAGCTTCTTCAAAATCGCCCACAAACTTTCAATGTAGTCGTTCTCGTAGGTTATATACGGGTTATCCAGGTCAACCCAATAGCCCATTTTGGTAGTCAGGTCGCGCCATACATCAGTAAAGCGCATCACATCTTCGCGACAAAGCCTGTTATATTCTGCTACTGAAATTTTGGTGCCTATATCTGCTTTGGTAATGCCCAGTTGCTTCTCCACATTCAGCTCCACCGGTAAGCCATGCGTATCCCATCCGGCTTTTCTTTCAACCCGGTAACCCTGCAGGGTTTTAAACCGGCAAAAAAGGTCTTTAATGGTGCGGCTCATTACGTGGTGAATACCCGGCTTGCCGTTGGCCGATGGCGGCCCTTCATAAAATACAAAACGCTTATCATCAGGGCGCGATGAGATGCTTTTTTCAAACGTCTTGCTCTCCTCCCAGAATTTGAGAATATTCTTCTCTATCTCCGGCAGCGATAACTGGTCAAATTCGGGATAACCATTTGTATCCGGGTTTTTCTGTTGCATAAGGTGGGCGAAGATATTACTTTTTGATTTTACTTCCCTCTTAATCCTTGCTCAACCGCCTTCAAAGTATCGGCCTTCCCTCTCTATTTTGCTCTGAAAATGGAGANNCCCTAAAGGGGAAACCAAAGCCGAAATGCAAAATACCAAGCACCATAACCTTTAAATTGTGCTTGGTTTGTAAGAACAAAATCGTTGATTTAAGGTTGTCTTTTGTCTTGGTTTCCCCTTTATGGAGACGGAAGGGGCGAGGCTTTTGCAACATATATAATACTACCGAATCAACGATATATTTTTTTTAAAAATAGGTGTGCACAGGTAAGCCTTTTGAAGAGGACAAGGTGAGGCTGAACATAACCTCTGCAATTCTTGTTTACCTTTACAAACTGTAAGGCAAAATAATTTATGACCGATACCACCAAACCCCTTGTAAATAAGGTTGCCCAAAAAGCCCTGATAACTTTAGACCTGGAAGAGTATTTTCCTAAACAGGAGGAGCTGGCGTTTATTGACTTGAAGGAATTTTTGTTTAAAGGCCTGATATTGCGTGAGGCGGATTTTCGTGAAGCGGTAAAAAATACCGACTGGAGCCAGTACAAAAATAAATACGTAGCCATATACTGCAGCACCAATGCAATAATACCCATGTGGGCCTACATGGTTTTAAGCGCGGAACTTTCGCCCTATGCGCTAGATGTAACAAGCAGCACAGCTGAAGAGGCTGCTGAGATATTTTTGCTACACAACCTGGCTAAATTAGATGGAGAGCAATTTAAAGGCCAGCGGGTGGTAATTAAAGGCTGCGGCGACCGCAAGGTGCCCGAAACAGCGTTTGTGCAGATAACACAGCAATTAACTAATATTGCCCGTAGTATCATGTATGGCGAGCCCTGCTCAACGGTTCCTGTTTTTAAAAAATCAGTTGATTAAATTTTGTGTATTGAACATCAGCAAAAAATACTGGATGCCTGTATTGGCATTATGTCTTGTTATTGGTGCGGCCTCTGCCGCTATTATCGCCATCAAATCGGCTAACAATACCAGCAACATTTTTACAGAGGCAAAAAACGAATGTCCCGGCATTAAATGGCTTAGTGTGGCCGATACTTTGCATGGCGCGCACCCCATTAGCGTAGAAGGTGAATTGTATTTTGCCGGCGAAAGGGTGCCGCTGGAAGACCCTGAAGTAAAAGAACGGCTTGAGCGCGAACTGGTAATAAACAGCTACTGGCACAGTAACACCATATTAGGCATGAAAATGGCCAACCGGTATTTTCCCGAAATTGAGAAAGTGCTGACCGAAAACGGAGTGCCCTCAGACTTTAAATACATGGCGTTGGTTGAAAGCAATTTCAGGTTGGAGGCATCACCTGCCGGAGCGGTGGGCTTTTGGCAGTTTGTTAAAGGAACCGCCAAGGTATACGATATTGAAATGAATGATGAAGTAGACGAGCGCTTTAACGTTGAAAAATCTACCCAGGCTGCCTGTACCTATCTTAAAGACGCTAAGGATAAGCTGGGCAACTGGACCATGGCGGCAGCCTCGTACAATATGGGCTTGGCTGGTATGATGCTAAGGGCGAAAGAGCAGAAGATGAACAACTATTACGATATGTATTTTAATCCTGAAACATCGCGTTATGTTTTCAGGATGCTGGCCATGAAAATTATTTTCAGCAATCCGAAAAATGCCGGTTTCAAACTGGGCACCAATGATTTATACGCACCATACAAATACAAAGTAGTAGAAGTAGATACCAGCATAGCCAGCATAGCCGATTTTGCAGCGCAGTTCGGGCTTAAATACAAGCATATAAAAACCCTTAACCCCTGGTTGCGGGATGCTAAACTGACTAATAAAGAGCATAAGAAGTACGAGATTAAGATTTGGGATTTGGAGTAGGCAACCCCGGTCAGTAAAAAAATTAACGAAAAAAATATCATTTAAAATCATGTGAAGTGATAAATACGTGTATTTTTCATTTATGAAATATGCACTGATTTTTCTGCTGATTTTAGGTAGCCTGTCATCTAAAGCCACTGATGACCAATCTCCAAAAGAAAAGAAATACAAATTTTTCGACGTACACGATAAGTTTTATCAAAAACGGATTTACGTGTATTGGGGCTATAACCGCGACCGGTATTCTACTTCTGATATTAATATCTACGGCAAAGGATTCAACTTTACCATTTATGACGTTGCCGCGCATGATAAGCAGGCCCCATTCTCGGCAGCATTATATTTTGGCCCAACAACGCTATCTATTCCCCAGTACAATTACCGGGCAGGTTTCTTCATCAAGGATAACATTCACGTTTCGGTGGGATTAGACCACATGAAATATGTGATGACCCAAAACCAAACGGTTCAGATGTCGGGGTATATCGACTCTTCGGTCTCGCAAAAGTACGCCGGCGTTTATAACAACAAAACGATGGTAATGACCCCCGATTTTGTGCAGCTTCAGCACACCAATGGCTTAAACTCTGTTACGGCCGATGTGGCCTGGCTGCTACCTATATTCCATACCAACAACGACATTATACATATAGGATGGAATTTTGGTACCGGCGGGGTTTTTATGGTTACCAGAACCCAGGTACATTTTATGGGTGTTTATTACAATAACTATTTTCATTTCTCGGGTGTTACCTGTAACGCATACACCGGCCCGCGAATTGATCTTTGGAAATGCTTTTTCTTTGCCGCCGAGATAAAAGGAGGCTATGTATACCTGCCCTGGGCGCCTTTTGAGGGCACTAATGGCTCGGGCGTTGTGCACCACTTTACTTACGGAGAATATTATATAGTAGGAGGACTCTCTTTCCCGTTGGATAAAAGTGAGTACCCTTTTATAAAAAGGAAGAAGAAAAAGGCGGCGCCGGTTTCGGGTTAGGCTTAACCTTTACCTGCATAAAAATAATTAGCTTTACAAAAAAAACGTAGTATGAGTTTGTTGTTCAGCTCCAATTCAACATTGCACGAAATTGTAACCTTGGTTGAATCGTTACCTAAAAAAGCTCAGGCTAAAGTGTTGCGCCAGGCTAAATTGGAGCAGGCAAAAATTTCAGGTGCCAAAATTTCCGATGCTCAGAAGAAGGTAAAAACTAAAGTTACTGATAACGAAATTTCCGATATGGTTCACCAGTTTAGAAAAAAGAAAAATTCGGCTTGGTGAAAAGGTTTGTTCTTGATGTTAATTCATGGGTTTCGATATTCTATCGGGACAAGCAGCTTAAACTCCTTAAAATGATCGAGGAAGAGGAGATATTAATTTTCACAAGTGAAGAAAACATTTCAGAGTTTGCAGCTATTCATACCAAGCATAAAAAAAATAGCACAATTACTGCCGCTCCATACTTCAATATATGTAGAGACGATTGAAGAAATGAGTACCCTATACTCCGCACAAAAGCGATATGCTCTCTTGCCTGATTACAAAGACAATTACCTGATTGATCTAGCCTATCAGACACGGTCTGTATTGGTTACAAACGACAAGCATTTTAAAACAGCGGAAAAGTTAAAGTCGCCCAATGTTACGATCATAAATCTTGCGCAATTTTATGAAAGCTTAAACCTGTGAGGATTTACGCACTTTAGAAGGCGAGGGGTGGAGTGCCTCATTTAAACTCTTCCACAAACCCTATAATCGCGCTACTTTCGCCCCATGAAACCAATGAGGGCCTTCAGGCTGGTGATTCTTTTAATTGTCGTATTATTTGTAATTGCATTTGCAAGCCGCAACAGCCTTTTACAATGGGTATTTAAGCATGAGCAGGTGCATTTTAAAGCTACCTATCACCTGAACCTGGATGCAGCAGAAATAAAATTTACCTCATGGAACCGGATTCATTTATCGGGTATTACAGTTCAATCAGAAGGGGCTGACACCTTACTTGTTGTAAAAGAAGTTGAAATTAAGGCCGCCTTTTTGCGCCTGCTGCTGGGCAAGCTGGCCATTAACGAAATTAAGATTGACAGCGCCACGGTTACTGCTTACAATCTGCCCGAACATAGCAACCTGATGTTTTTAAAAGGCGATAGCACGGTAACAAAAGGCACCGGAACCGGCAAAACAAACTATTATCTGCGGGCGGCAGGTTTAAAAGACAAATTTCAACGAGCCCTAAATACTTCGTTTCAAATAACAGCGTTACAAATCAATTATCGCGATACCGTTTTTGCCGAACAGATAAATATCCCATGGATAGATTATGATGGAAAAAAATTATCGGGGCTGATAGTTAATCAGCAGTTGAATGATACGATAACCCTTGGCGCTGACGTAACCGGGCAAAACGGAATAAAGCTGTCTTTCGAACATCCGGGAAAGGCCCTGTGCTATCTTCCTTTTCTGGATGCGGCCCATGGTTTTAAATGCCGTTTCAAATCAATTACGGCAGATATAAAATGGAGCGATAACGGTGATGAGTTGCAGATTTCGCCGGCAATTGCTGCACAGAATTTTCAAATCAATCACTGGCGCCTGGCAAAGGAAGATGTGGTTTTTCCGCAGGCGCAGTTTACCGGTATCATTAAAATAAATGAGAACGGATTTGAGCTTGACTCATCCTCCACTGCCACTTTAAACCATGCGTCCTTTAAGGTTTTTACCAGTTATCAAACCAGGCAGGATACTGTTTTTGCGCTTAACATAAGTATGCCCGAAACAGTGTCTGATACTTTTTTCAATGCACTGCCGGGAGGTATGTTTAATACCCTGAAGGGCATTTCGTGTAGTGGTACCCTGACGTACGACCTGCAGTTTAAAATAAATACCAGCCAACCCGATTCACTGATTTTTGAATCGCAGCTTAAACGGAAGAATTTTCACATCATTCACATGGGTGAAGAAAACTATGCACGGATTAATGAGCCTTTTGTTTACGACGCCTTTAGTGGCGATCAATTCATCAGGCATATAACAGTGGGCCCGGAAAACCCTGAGTTTACTCCTTTTAATCATATTAACCCACGCTTATGGCAGGCCATTCTGCAATCGGAAGACCCCTCGTTTATGCAGCACCGGGGGTTTGTTGCTGAATCCTTCCGCGAGTCTATTGCGCAGAACTACAAGCAGCACCGGTTTGCGCGTGGTGGTAGCACCATCAGTATGCAACTGGTGAAAAATGTTTTTTTAAGCCGAAACAAAACGGTTTCGCGCAAAGCTGAAGAAGCCCTGATAGTGTACCTGGTAGAAAACCTGGGGCTGGTACCTAAGGAAAGAATGATGGAAGTGTACCTGAATGTAATTGAGTGGGGCCCCAATGTGTATGGCGCCGCGGAAGCTGCCCGGTTTTATTTCAACAAAAAGCCTTCGGAGCTGAGTTTACAGGAATGTATCTTTTTAGCTGCCATTGTCCCCAACCCCAAATACTTCCGCTACCAGTTTGATAAACAGGGAGAGATTAAACCTTACATGGCCGATTTCTTTAAAATAATTGAAGGCCGGCTTGTTTTACGCGGCTTCCTGAATCCTGCTGATACGGTCAATTTTATTCCCCGGGTAAAACTAAGCGGCCCCGCTCTGCAAATGGTGGTTCCGGCTGATAGCGCTGCACCGGCGATGGATGAAGTGGTGCCGGATTTGGAATAATGAACAGCATCGCCACCGTGTTGCCATCAACTTTCTATTTTTACATAAAACAAATCCGAAATGGAAAAGAGTTATAACAATTGCCAAAGCTGCGGAATGCCTTTAAAAAAAGACCCTGCCGGTGGTGGAACCAATGCCGATGGCAGTAAAAGCACTGTGTATTGCGGCTACTGCTACGAAAACGGAAAATTCAAACAACCGGATTGGACAGCGGCACAGATGCAGGAGTTTTGCAAAGGCAAAATGAAGGAAATGGGCTTTCCGGGTTTTCTGGCCGGGTTTTTTACCAAGAGTATTCCTAAGCTTGAAAGGTGGCGTAATAAGTAATTCATGGTATTTAATTTCGCAGGCCTTTTTGCAATTCAGGAATCAATGTCGTTAAGTTAAGAAATACATCTAACCAAACCCTCTAACTCCCGAAGCGGGAGAACCGCAACCCAGAAATACAACCACCGGGCAAAATTGTTCTTTTTGNNGGGGGGGGGGGGATAGCGTTTGCGCAAAAAGAACTGCGTGATGCCTTAACTTAACGACATTGATTCAGGAATAGTATTTAGCCTGTTAATGGTTAGCTCAGCTTGCCTTGGGCTAGTTTTATTTTATCAGAAAAAAGCATTAACATTAGTAGTTCAAATTTAATTTCTGACTTACTGAATTGCAATTGTTTTTACTATGAAAAAATTTTACACCCCTGTAATTGCTTTCATGTTTTTGGTGCTGCCGGTTTATATACAGGCACAGGCCGCAGGCTCGTTAGGTATCAGTTCGTTTGCCACTAAAATTACCGTTCCGTTTGTTATGCCCGATGGCACCAAGTTGATGACGGATGTTTATTTGCCAAGGCTTACCGATTCGCTGCGCCTCTCTCTGGGCAAAATTGTTTTGCTGGGCGATACCATTTTAACCGATAGCATTACCCTGTTGCATGCCGGGCAGCAGATTATTTTTTACGATTCGCTGAACGGACAGCCCAACCCTAACCCCTATCAGCTGCCTACTATTTTTACTCGCACCCCGTACGGCAAAGGCGGCTTTAACGACCTGGGCGCGGTAATGCCATTGCTGGGCTATACCTATGCCTACCAGGATATGCGCGGGGCTTACAGCTCTGAGGGCGATTACTTTCCGCTTTATTCCGATAGCTGGAACAAAAATGCATACCACACCAACGGTCATATTCTTGATTACCTGTCGCCTGATGACCCTAAGTTTTCGAACAAACAGGAAGACGGTTATAACTCCATTAAGTTTATACAGGACATGGTGATACCGGGGCTGTACGACAGCCTGCCCCATACCAACGAGAAGCTGAACAACGGCAGCATTGGTATGTTTGGCCCATCGGCTATGGGTATTACGCAATTACAGGCAGGCCTGGCACACCGCATACCCGATTCACTTCCCGCTTTAAAATGTTTAATGCCTATTGTGGCTACCACCGAGCACTTTATTGCCACCGGTTTCAACAACGGCGTATTCCGTCCCGGCATAGTTACTGCGTGGTTAAAAGGACAGATATTCGACATCATCAACGATAACCTGATACCGGTGGATGACGACAGGCAAAACTCTATACATACCTCGTACGATTATAACCTGCCGCAACAGGATACCCTGAATGGTGTGGTTAAAAGTTATGGCGAGAATAAATTTGACGCCGCCACCCTGGCTATCGACCAGTTTACCGTTCGCCGGCTTTACCGGCTAGATGGCACGCTGAGCCCTGCGGGATTTTATCCCAACTCGGCAGGCAGGTCAGATATTGACGCCAGCGATGCACCGGTGAATGAAAACGGCGAGGCGGTTGACCCTGTTACGCAACAACCATTACCATATCTCAATTACAGCCGTTACACCAACCTTGATGTGCCCTGCTTTCACATCAGCGGATGGTGGGATATTTTTACCGAAGGGCAAATCAATACAGTAAACAACACGGTTGGCGCATTAACTTCAAATAATAAAACGCTGCAAAAACTGGCTATCGGGCCCTGGGCACATCAAACCACATGTACCCTTGTCACCGGCGACCGCACCTACCCGGCTAACGTTAACGACATTACACAAATCAACCTTACCAATTTTTCGTTAAGCAATTTGCCGTTAAGCCAGGTGCTGGCCAGCGACCTTATAACCTGGTACCGGTATAACCTTAATTATAATTCTTCCAACTTTATCGGCGAGCCAAAGTTTATACTACAGGGAAGTCATCAATGGCAGTTTTTAGGCATTACCACAGCGCTTGGCGGGGCCGACAGCCTTTTTGTTTTGGTTCCATCGCAGAATTATATTATTCCTTTTGTAAAAATGATGAATTTCCTTTCGGGTAATGGCGGACTGGATAGTATGCCTATTGAAGTGCGTATTGCCAATGGATTAGAAACGCAGATTTATGAATCAGTACCTATCCTGGGTACCGTATTAAGCGGCTCTACCGGTGGGGCTATTTTGGGGGTACCTTATAAAGACTTTGAATCTGTTCCTAATGTGCGTTATTATGTGGTAGGGCCCGATTCGGCGGCTGATGCAGCAGCAGGTTATCCCAACAATTATCAAATGGGCAACTACTGGAATACCACCGACCGGTTTCCGCCAACCGACCACATACAATGGCAGCGTATGTATCTGCATCAGAACGGCACCTTCAACTTTACTGCGCCAACTGCCGATGAAGGCTTTGGCATGTATGTATGCGACCCCGATAACCCGGTGCAAACTGTGGGCGGAAGTAATATGCTGGATATGTCGCCCGATGGAACGCGGATAACCCAGGGCCAGATACGCATGAGCGATAGCAGCAACGCACCTTTCACGATGGACCGCGAAGGAGTGATACAATTTAACAGCAGTGTTTTTACCGATTCATTTGCCATTGCGGGCTTTCCGCTGGTAGACCTTTTTGGCGAAAGCAACCCCGGCGGTATAAGCAGCGGCCTTACCGATTGCGATTGGGATGTGCGCATTTGCGACGTATGGCCCAACGGCCAGGTGTATTTTGTGCAGGAAGGCATAGTAAACGCCCGCGCCCGCGACTGGGCCCGCGCACTGGTTGATTCTATGACCATACCTGGCGCAGCCACCTGCTACAATGGCGTTGAAGACCCGAACGATAAAAACATACCCTACACCAACATTAACATAGGCCAGATGTACGAGTACATTTACAAAATGCTGCCTATTGCTTATTGCTGGGCGCCGGGGCACCAGATACGGGTGCTTGTCAGTTCGGCTAACTATACCAAGTACCAGGCCAATGCCAATATACCTTTAAACGACGGTGAGTTTTTCCGCCGCAATCCTGGTGACGGGCAATCGTACAATTTCCAGGGTGTGGATATGATGGCCCGGGTGGCTGTTCAGCGGGTGCATTTTTCGCCTGAAAACCCAACCAATATTGCGTTCCCGGTATTTAACCAAAGCTTTATTTCAACCGGTGTGCCCGTGGTTTCGGCTACATCAAATTTCGACATTAATGTGTTCCCGAATCCGGCTACCGATAAAATACAGGTATTTGCTAATCAGCAGGGCAATCATGAGTTAAGTATTACGGATATTACGGGTAACGTAATAACCACCGCGCAGTTTGATGATAACCTCATACTAAACACCACCCAATACAGCAAAGGCATTTACTTTGTTACGGTGGATGATGTAAATAATTCGGGCAATCGGATTACGAGGAAGTTTGTGGTGCAGTAAAGATGATTGACTAAACTATTTTCCGTCAATTCGACGGAAAGCATATTTAGCTGTTGAAAATTTCTGCTTTTTAGATTTTGCGTTATCATAGGCTTTAATGCAATCGAATTCTTCAGCTTTCATTACTAAGTTCAGATAATCGTTATATTTCATGAGCACTTTCTTTTTTCGTCCCATCGAATCTACAAGGAACTGAATAGTCATATTCTCGTTTTATAGGTTAAGGCAAAGCTAAAAAATCTCTAATATTCCATACTCTTCATGCTGCATAAACTCAGCAATTTCCGACTTGTGTTTTGTCAATATTTGGGCAATGTATTTAGTGCTTTGATTGCCTGTTCTTAACATTACTATTTTAGGCGGAAAGCCTTTATCTAAAGCAACGCGAAAAAAATCTTCATCATTGGAGACTATAGCGTAGCCGTTTTTACGAGCGTAATTCCAAATATCTTTGTCCGGAGCCTCTTCCTTAAATCCACAATCGGTGGTATGGGCAATTTCCTTAAACTCGCTTTTCAGCAGGCGAACCAGGCGCCATGATAAATTAGCATCCAGTAATAATTTCATACTATGCTGCAGATAGCTTGATGTACATTTCGCGATAGGCAGCAAAAGCCAAGGCCGCCATAATGTGTTCCTCCTTCAAAGAAGGAAAGTCCTCGAGTATTTCCTGATGTGTCATACCTGATGACAGCCACTGCAAAATATCAACTACTGCGATACGGGTGCCCTTAATACATGGCTTACCGAACCGAATCTCCGGGTTTATGGATATATATTGAAGATATTCTTTCATGTCGTTAGTTTGTTATTACAAAAGTAATTAAAAATTGGATGCTTAAACATAGCCGATTTCAATAGGAAGATAACCCAAAATGTTCTTTTAGCCCAATTGTTATTTTGTAATGAAAACCATCATTAGCGTGACCCTGAATTCCTCAATCCACGAACACCACATTTCTCCTTATATTCGCCCCCTGTAAACCAACATTATGCTTAATATCGTTTTATTCGGCCCTCCGGGAAGCGGCAAGGGTACACAGGCACAGGGGATCATTAAAAAATATCACCTGCTGCATCTTTCAACCGGTGATATGCTGCGTGCTGAAATTGCCGCGCAAACCAAACTGGGCCTTGAAGCCAAAACCCTGATGGACAAGGGCGAACTGGTGCCCGATGCCGTTGTTATAGGGATGATAGAGAACAAACTGGATAACAATAAATCTGTGGCTGGTTTTGTTTTCGATGGTTTTCCGCGCACGGTAAAACAGGCAGAGGCGCTGGATGCACTGCTTGAAAAACATAAAGCCCCGATTAAAGTTGTGCTCTCGCTAAAAGTAGGCGAAGAGGAATTGACCAAGCGCATTTTACACCGCGGAGCCACCAGTGGCCGTGCTGATGATCAGAATGAAACCATTGTAAAAAACCGCGTGGTTGAGTACAGAACGAAAACAGAGCCTTTGGCCAATTATTACGCCGCACAAGGCAAGTTAAAGGATATAACAGGCGAAAAACCAGTGGAGGAGGTGTATGCCTCTCTTTGTCATGAAATTGACAAAGTAAACACCGGTTCAACGCACACCCATTAAACAGTAGGATTTTTCCTGATTCGGGCCTGGCCCGGAAGTTAATTGATATAGAAATAAGCCCGCCGGGTAAACCTGCGCAGGCATAGTAATATGGCAGCTGAAAACTTTATTGACTACGTTAAAATACATTTTAAGAGTGGAAAAGGCGGCCCCGGAGCCTCATCTTTCCGTCGTGAAAAATTTGCGCCTAAGGGTGGTCCCGACGGCGGTGACGGTGGCCGTGGCGGCCACGTTATTTTGCGCGGTAACGCACAACTTTGGACCCTGCTGCACTTAAAATACCGCAAGCACATAGTGGCCGAAGATGGCGATAAAGGCATGGGTACTTTATCATCCGGTAAGCGTGGCCAGGATGTGTATGTGGATGTTCCCCTGGGCACCATAGCCCGCGATTTTGAAACCGGTGAAGTTGAGGTAGAAATAAACGAAGACGGGCAGGAATACATTTTACTTGAAGGCGGCAAAGGTGGCTGGGGCAACGACCACTTTAAATCACCTACGCATCAGGCCCCTGTTTACGCACAACCTGGCATACCCGGTCAGGAAGCCTGGAAAATATTGGAGTTGAAATTGTTGGCAGATGTAGGATTAGTGGGCTTTCCGAATGCCGGCAAGTCAACGCTAATATCTGCGGTATCAAATGCGCGCCCCGAAATTGCCGATTACCCGTTTACCACACTTACCCCTAACCTGGGCATAGTAAGTTATAAAGGGGGCCGCAGCTTTGTAATGGCTGATATACCCGGCATTATTGAAGGCGCCGCCGAAGGCAAGGGCCTTGGTTTAAGATTTTTGCGCCACATTGAACGTAACTCGCTGTTACTTTTTATGGTGCCTGTTGACAGCCCCGATATTGTGGCCGACTATAAAGTTCTGCTGAACGAACTTGGCAAATACAGCCCTGAGCTTTTGACTAAGGATAAAATACTGGCCATTACCAAATGCGACATGGCCGATGAAGAGTTGACGAAAATGGTTGAGAAAGACCTGAAAAAAGGCCTCAAAAAAGAAGGCACTATCAGCACTTATTTTATCTCGGCTGTAACCGGTTTCGGTATTGATAAGTTGAAAAACGGCATTATGAAAATGCTGGATAAAGCCAATCCACCCAAGCCCAAAGTAGAAGAACCCAAAACAGAGTGGCCGGATATTGAATAATGGGGCCTTTCATCGCAGAGCGATGACATATTTATAGAATCCAAATAAATCCAAAACCCGATGCCAGCGGCATCGCATGAGAATCTCATCTTTAAGCGAGATTGTCGTTTATGCGACACCTCTGGTGTCGAAGAATATCCGCGCGTTCGTGGCTATAAATATTTGATGCCGCTGGCATCAATACACATACCTGGATAATTAGTTAGCTAATTTATCCCGATGCTTCAGAGGCAAGTAGCGCCTTCGCTGGTGAGGGGGTTGTTTTGTATTAGCCTCCCCTTCGGGGACGGGAGGGG
>PMXD01000248.1 GCA_003165895.1 Bacteroidota bacterium
CAGCTTTGTGCGGGAGGCTTTCCGCTCCTATCCCTCACGCGGACAAGCAGTGGTAAGGGGTAGGGGTGGTTACCACTTTTTCACTGCTTTCAGTAGCCAATTCACTCATTATCAGCCACTTTACCCCTTACCACCCGGTTACCACTGGTAACCACCCCCATGGCTTGTTTAAATCTCCCATTCGGGGAGGTTTAAAGGGGCCGGGCTGCCTTTACACCCCAAATGNNTCAGTACTTAAGAAAACACACTTACCTCATTATCAATAAACTATCTCCAAATTTTGTGTCAACCCCCTCTGTTAAAATTTTGTTAATTGTAAGCCCTGCCTGGCCGGACTATAAACCAATCCTTTTAGTGGCGGCCATTAAAGTCCTCTCCTTCGGGTCCCGATAGCTATCGGGATAGGTGAGGAGGCCGTTTGCATTAAGTCCTGAAATGTTTCATCCCGACCTACTCGGGAGCGGCGCAATACATCAGCACCGGGTGAAGCCCGGTGTACATGCAATTAATATTATACAGCCCTGCAAGGGCGGAATACCCGTATTTTATTTAGGTGAAGCCCACTACGGTTTTCCGTAATAGTTATATCAATTTAAAAGCTTTATTTTAATCCATAAAAAATTACCATTTAATTTAAGTACACCCCATTCGGGGTTTAAACACTTGCACAATGATGTTCATTGCTATATTTGAACCTCATGCAATAATTGAATCAGGACTATGACAGACATTAAAGACCTCGAAAAAACCCTTTGGGCCACCGCCGATAAACTCCGTAACAATATGGACGCTGCCGAATACAAGCATGTGGTTTTGGGCTTAATTTTCCTAAAATATATTTCCGATGCGTTTAGCGAAATGCACACCAAGTTAAGCAGCAACAAGGGGGAGTTTGAAGGGGCAAACCCCGAAGACGCAGATGAATATCTGGCTTACAACGTTTTTTATGTACCCGAAAAAGCGCGGTGGAATTTTTTGCAGGGCAACGCCAAGCAACCCAACATAGGCATTTTGATTGACGCTGCAATGGATGCCATTGAAAAGAAAAATGAAAATCTGAAAGGCATTTTACCAAAAAATTATGCCGACCCTGATTTAGACAAAGCCCGTTTGGGTGAATTACTTGACCTGATTGGAAACATTGGCTTTAGTCAAAAAGGACACGAAGGCAAAGATTTATTGGGGCAGGTGTACGAATATTTTCTTGGCATGTTTGCCGATGCCGAAGGAAAAAACGGGGGACAGTTTTACACGCCACAAAGCATTGTGAAATTGTTAGTGGAAATGCTGGAGCCATACAAAGGCAGAATTTATGACGGCTGTTGTGGTAGTGGTGGAATGTTTGTACAGAGTGAAAAATTTATTGAAGCGCATCAGGGGAAAATTGGCGACCTCTCTATTTACGGACAGGAAAGCAACCCAACAACGGTAAAGCTGGCTAAAATGAATTTAGCCATACGGGGTATTGATGCCAACATACAATTTGGCGACACCTTTAGCAATGATTTGCACCCCGACCTGAAAGCCGATTTTATTTTGGCTAATCCACCGTTTAATATAAGCGATTGGAAAGGCGAACAACTACGGGACGACAAACGATGGAAGTACGGAGTGCCCCCGGTGGGCAATGCCAATTATGCTTGGTTGCAACATTTCTTAAACAAACTTAGCCCCACAGGAACAGGGGGAGTTGTTTTAGCCAATGGCAGTATGAACAGCAACACAGGTAACGAAGGAGAGATACGAAAAAGCATGATTGAGGCAAGGGTAATTGATTGTATGGTTGCTTTGCCCGCACAGCTTTTTTTCAACACACAAATACCGGCCTGCNNTGCCTTTGGTTTTTAGCACGAAACAAAACCAACCATAAATTTAGAAACCGTGAAAACGAAATTCTTTTTATTGATGCAAGGAAATTAGGCGTACTTGTAAACCGCAGAAACAAAGAACTAAGAAACGAGGACATAAAACTGATTACCGAAACTTATCATAGTTGGAGAAACCTTAAAGGCAAATACAAAGACATTGACGGCTTTTGCAAGAGTGCAACAATGGATGAAGTGGTAAAGAATAGTTATGTGCTAATGCCGGGCAAGTATGTGGGCACAGAGGAAGAAGCAACAGACGGAATTCTTTTTGGTGATAAAATGCAAACGCTTACGGTAACGTTAGCGGAACAATTTGCAAAAAGAAAAGAATTAGAGAAAACAATTCGAAAAAATATAACAAGTATTGGTTATGAAATTTAGTGACTGGAAAAATGTGCAATTACAAGATGTTGTTTCCAAACTTGGAGACGGCTTGCATGGCACTCCAAAGTATGATGAGAATGGCGAATACTTTTTTATCAATGGGAATAATCTTGTTGACGGAAAAGTTGTGATTAAGGAAAATACAAAAAGGGTTTCTGTTGAGGAATACAAGAAATACAAAAAGGAGCTTAATGATAGAACTATTTTACTTGGAATTAACGGAACAATTGGGAATGTTGCACTTTATGAAAACGAGAAATGTGTTTTGGGAAAAAGTGCTTGCTATTTTAATGTTGTCAATTCAGTTGATAAACAATTTGTTAAGTATGTAATTACGAATAATGGTTTTCAATCCTACATTCAACGAACTGCAAATGGAACTACAATAAAAAATGTTTCACTAAAATCAATTAGAGAATTTGAATTTCCACTACCTGATTTAAAAACCCAAACCAAAATTGCCTCCATCCTTTCTTCTTTAGATGATGCAATAGAGCTAAACCAACAAACCAATAAAACACTAGAAGAAATTGCACAAACGCTTTTTAAAGAAATGTGTGTGCCAAAAGGTGGTGAATTACCGGAGGGGTGGAAATTGCAGATTTTTGAAAATGTTTTTGATGCCGACAGAGGTTTGAGTTACAAGGGCGCAGGGCTTGCTGAAAGCGATGCAATGCCCATGCACAATTTGAATTCAGTATTAGAAGGCGGTGGATATAAAACCAAAGGAATAAAATACTACAATGGTGATTATAAAGAAAAGCACTTTGTAAATGCAGGAGAATTAATTATTGCCAATACTGAGCAGGGACACAAATACATGTTGATTGGCTATCCGGCTATTGTTCCATCATTCTATGGAGAGAAGGGAATTTTCAGCCATCACATTTACCGTTTGCGCCCCAAAAAGAGTTGCTATTTAAGTCCTGATTTTATGTATCACTTGCTTTTGCAACAGCGAGTACGGGAACAAGTAATTGGTTTCGCCAATGGCACAACCGTAAATATGTTGAAGATAGAAGGATTGCAAAAACCAAAATTTGCAATGCCTCCAAAAGAGTTAGCGGAAAAATTTACAGCCATTGCCAAAGCAAACCGTTTACAGATAGAACAAAACATTGTGGAAAATAAGACGCTTGCAGAACTTCGGGATTTGCTTTTACCCAAGTTGATGAAAGGGGAAATAGAAATTTTGAACTAATTACAGCATGAAAAAAAATATACCGTCACAGAGCGGCTTTAATGAAATATTGCTTTACACCACACCCAACGGGGGGGTAAAGGTGGAGATATACCTGCAAAACGAAACGGTATGGCTTACCCAACAAAAAATAGCCGAACTGTTTGGTGTGCAAAGGCCCGCCATTACCAAACACCTTAAAAATATCTTTGAATCGGGCGAATTAAAAGAAAGTTCAGTTAGTTCCATTTTGGAACATACTGCCGCCGATGAAAAAAATTATAAAACAACGTTTTACAATCTGGATGCTATTATCTCGGTAGGCTACCGGGTAAACAGCAGCCAGGCAACAGCGTTTCGTATTTGGGCAACAGAGCGGTTGAAGGAATATATCATCAAAGGTTTTACCATGGATGATGAACGCTTAAAGAACCCCAACAACATTTTTGGTAAAGATTATTTTGAAGAACAGCTTTCGCGGATACGCGATATACGCAGCAGCGAAAGGAGGTTTTATCAAAAAATAACCGACATATATACCCAATGCAGCGCCGATTATAATGTTGAAACACAGCGCACAAAAGATTTTTTTGCAACAGTTCAAAACAAATTGCACTGGGCTATAACAGGGCAAACAGCAGCCGAATTGATTGTGGCAAGAGTTGACAGCGCAAAAGAAAATATGGGTTTAACCACCTGGAGGAATGCGCCAAAAGGGAGCATCAGAAAAACAGATGTGGGCATTGCAAAAAATTACTTAAACGAAAAAGAACTGAACGGGTTAAACCGGATAGTAACCATGTATTTGGATTATGCCGAAAGCCAGGCCCTGAAAGGGGTAGTGCTGTATATGAAAGATTGGGTTACAAAATTAGATGCCTTTTTGCAGTTTAACGAAGAAGCTGTGTTGAAACACCACGGCAAAGTTTCGCATGAGGTTGCTTTAGCGCTTGCTGAAAGTGAGTTTGAAAAATTCCGCATTGCACAGGATAAATTACTTGAAAGCGATTTTGATAAAGCAGTAAAAAAATTAAACCAGGGCAATACCCCAAAAAACAAGAAGTAATAATGAACATCCTCACCGAAGAAGAAATTGAACAAATGGCTTTGCAAACCCTGCGTGAACAGGGTTATGAAGTTGCTTTCGGTGCTGATGTGATAAGAGATTACAATGAAGTAGTTTTACAAAGACGTTTGCAGGAAGCCATTGACAAAATAAACCCTGATGTACCGGCGGACATACGTGAGGAAGCATTGCGTATTGCGTTAAGAACGCAAAGCGCCAACCCGTTGGTAAACAACGAAAACTTTCATAAACTGCTTACCGAAGGGGTTGATGTAAAAGGGAAAAGCGAAGACCAGATAAAAACCTTCAAAGTTTGGTTAGTTGATTTTGAAAACCCCGATAACAATAAGTTTGTTGCAATCAATCAATTTACCATAGTAGAAAATCACAACAATAAACGACCTGATGTAATTGTTTTCATAAACGGCTTGCCGTTGGTTGTTATCGAAATTAAAAACGCAATAGACGAAAAGGCAGATTTGAGAGCCGCTTTTAATCAATTGCAAACATACAAGCAGGTAATTCCTTCTTTGTTTACTTACAATGCCATTTTAATCGCAACCGATGGTTGGTTTGCAAAAGCCGGCACAATTACCAGCGATTTTAGCAGGTTTGGCAGTTGGAAAATTCCAAAAGCGCAACCCGAAACAAACCTTGTTGCAGAACCGGACACACTTTATAATTCTACCCTGTTCCAAAAAGAGTCAACCGTTTTGGAAATGGATATTATGCTGAAAGGCATGTTGGAGAAAAAAATTTTGTTGGATATTATTCGCCACTTCATTGTTTTTGAAAAAGCAAAAGACAAAACACTAAAAAAAGTTGCAGCGTATCATCAATACTATGCCGTTAACAAGGCAATAAAAACTACTGTTTTGGCAGCGTCTTTAGCTGGCGATAAACGGGCAGGTGTAGTTTGGCATACACAGGGAAGCGGGAAAAGTTTGAGCATGATTTTTTACTCAGGCAAATTAGTTTTAGCACCACAACTCAATAACCCAACAATTTTAGTACTCACAGACCGGAATGATTTAGACCAACAACTTTTTGAAACCTTTAGCAATTGCCAACAACTGATAAGGCAAACCCCGGTGCAGGCAGATAGCAGGGCAGCATTGCAAAGTTTATTAGCCGTTTCAAGTGGTGGGGTTGTTTTTACAACTATTCAAAAATTCCTACCTAATGAGAAGGGCGGGACATATCCCAAACTTTCAGACAGAAGAAACATTGTTGTAATTGCGGACGAGGCGCACCGCAGCCAATATGATTTTATTGACGGCTATGCAAGGCACATGCGCGATGCCTTGCCAAATGCTTCATTCATTGGCTTTACGGGCACACCAATAGAGAAAGAAGATAAAAACACACAAGCCATTTTCGGAAATTATGTTGACATATACGATATACACCAAGCTGTTGAAGATGGGGCAACCGTAAGAATATTTTATGAAAACCGTTTGGCAAAAGTTGAATTTGATGAAAAAGAAAGGCAAATTTTAGATGAACGCATTGAAGATGTAACCGAAGAAGATGAACTTACAGAACGGCAAAAACGCTTTGCCAAATGGACACAGCAAGAAGCGATTGTAGGCAGCGAAAAACGATTGAAACAGGTTGCAAAAGATTTGGTACATCACTTTGAACAACGGAGCGAAGCATTTGACGGCAAAGGAATGATTGTTTGCATGAGCCGCCGAATTTGTGTTGCAATGCACAATGAAATTATAAAGTTGCGCCCTGAATGGTATAATGCCGGAGATGATAAAGGAAAAATAAAAGTGATAATGACAGGTTCGTCAAGCGACCCGTTAGATTATCAGGATCATATACGCAACAAACAAAGAAGAAAGACAATTGGCGACAGGTTGAAAGACCCTAAAGACGAATTGAAATTGATTATAGTTCGTGATATGTTGCTAACGGGTTTTGATGCCCCTTGCCTGCATACGCTATATGTAGACAAGCCAATGACAGGGCACAACCTAATGCAAGCAATAGCACGGGTGAACAGGGTTTTTAAAGACAAAGAGGGCGGTTTAATTGTAGACTATTTGGGTATTGCACAGGATTTAAAAAAAGCTTTAAGCATTTATACCGATAGCGGGGGAAAAGGGAAAATTGAATTTGACCAACGGGAAGCAGTTGCAAAAATGTTGGAGTTGTATGAAATCGTTGTTGGAATGTTTGACAAGTTTGATTACAAAAAATTCTTTGGCTTACAACCAAAAGAAAAACTCACTTACATTTTAGACGCAACAGATTATGTTTTGAGTTTGGATATGGGTAAAGACCGTTTCAATACAAACGTAATGAATCTATCAAAAGCCTTTGCCTTGTCCGTTCCCGACCCCGAAGCATTGAGTATTAGAGATGATTTAAGTTTCTTTCAGGCTATAAAAGCACGAATTACAAAACTTCGGGAAAGCCAAAAGAAACGGAGCGATGAAGAAGTGGAAACAGCAATCAGGCAAATAATTTCCGATGCTTTAATTTCAACAGAGGTAATTGACATTTTCCAAGCCGCCGGGATTGACAAGCCCGAAATTTCAATTTTATCAGATGAATTTTTATCGGAAATAAAAGGTATGCCAAGAAAAAACCTGGCATTGGAACTTTTAAGGCGTTTGCTGAATGATGAAATTAAAATCCGCTCAAACAGAAACATTGTACAGAGTAAGAAGTTTTCTGAAATGTTGGCAGATGCAATTAAACGCTATCAAAACAATGCCATAACAGCCGCGCAGGTTATTGATGAATTAATAAAGCTGGCAAAAGACCTTAAACAAGCCGACAAACGAGGCGAAGATTTAAAACTTGACTTTCGTGAATTAGCTTTTTACGATGCACTTGAGGTAAACGACAGCGCGGTAAAGCTTTTAGGCGATGAAGTTTTGAAAACAATTGCAAGAGAATTAGTTGACAGCGTTAAAAAATCTGTAACTATTGACTGGACAATAAAAGAAAGTGTGCAAGCAAAAATGCGGGTAATTGTAAAACGTATTCTCAAAAAATACGGCTATCCACCCGACAAACAAGACCAAGCAGTAAAAACAGTTTTAGAACAGGCAAAACAAATGGCAAACGATTTTTCGGACAATATTTAGATGGAAGGATATGTTTATATAATGACCCCACTGGCACTCGTTTGTAACGAGTGACGAGGAGGCAAACGCATTTGTAATGGTGTGTCACG
>PMXD01000227.1 GCA_003165895.1 Bacteroidota bacterium
CTTGTTCACCCATGAACAACCCATAAAAAGTTTGTTAACCTGTTCATTATTACTACTTCTTTTAACCAGCTTACTATCTTACTTTAAGGCATTAGCAAAACAACAGCGGGACGGCAACGCTGACAATTGCCGCCCGTGCTGTTTCGTTCACCCATGAACCAGCCATCAATAATTTGACAGTAAACTCATTTTATACTTTCCTTTTTTACCTGAAAACAACTGGGAAGCGGCAACGAAACCGCTGCCACCCCCGTTGTCTTGTTCACCCATGAACAACCCATAAAAGTTTGAATTCAGAATCCGCATTACCTCAATAAATTTTAAATAGAAATTACACGCACCCGCAGTCCATAACCGACACGGCAGTATTGCCGTCAATAAAAGGCGTTATCTAAACCAGAAATACCCCGTTAAGGCGATAGACCTTAAAAACATCGTCAGCCTGGTGAATGTGGCCAACTTCGGTTTGGTTAATATGGAAGGTTTTTGAAAGTAGAATTGGTGTTATAGTTGCCTCAAGGTTATTAACAACCGGGTTAATGTGGCCGCAAACATCGCCGATGTTGTTACCCTGCTTTACCAGCATAGAGTAATAAGTAACTGCAGGATGTTTAGCCCCGGGGATATTATGGCTAACATGATTATTCTGATGGGTAAAGAGCGTTTTGAAGCTGCTGTCAATATTATAAGAAGGTGCAGCCTCCATTAAGGCCTGAAAAAACACAAGCTGCAGCACATAAACCCCCATCAGCAACATTGCCTTGCGGAAAGACCGGGTTTGTAAAGAAAATAGTGCTTTCACTTATGCTGACTTAATAGTGTGCTGTAAAAATATAAAAACTTTGATTTAGAAAACACCCCCGCCTGTATTTTAATCTTTTTTACAAAAAAAAGAGGGCAGAAAAAACTATCCGCCCTCTTTCTATATTAATTCAGGTATTGCCTTATTCTTTAAAAGCTGCCCATGAGTTCAATTGGCCAGGCTCTAACACCGCCTTAATCTTTGCATTACGCGTGTCTTTTAATTCCTGCGTTTTTGCAATCACATCAGCCGGAGTTGCATTGCTTAGCGCATTTAATTTTTGAAAATATTCAATGCAGGCATCATTTACTTTACGGAACTGATCGCCATGTAACGAGCAGGCAACATTAATTTTTGCAACAAGTTGTTTAGCCTTGGCAAAAGTAGCCGGATCAGGATTTGCAGCCTGTTGTGCAGGTGTTGCAGCACTTACCGTTTGCAGATTCATCATACCAAATGATGAGATAATAAGAGTTGATAGTAAGAAAATTCTTTTCATGTTCTTGTTTATTTTAAATCGAAAGTAAAATAATTTCCTGAAATTTCACTTCAATAACCGATGATAATTTAATTATTGACATGCCTGCCACTATTAAACCCTTTGCTTACCTGAGCGATGATTACCAAAAAGCGCTGAAACTCCGCGACAGGGTGTTAAGACAACCTCTCGGGCTATACTTTACCGAAGCTGAGTTAAAAAAGGATGAAAACGATATTCATTTCGGGCTTTTTAACGGTGATATAATACTTGCCTGCCTGATATTAACCGAAACAGAAAATGGCCGAATGAAGATGCGCCAGGTTGCGGTTGACAGCCAATACCAGGGCAAAGGCCTGGGTAAGGAACTTTCGCTGGCCGCAGAGGCTTATGCCTTGCAGAAGGGATTTACGGTAATGTTCTGCCACGCCCGCAAATCAGCAGCACCTTTTTATCAAAAGTTAGGTTACCATATTGTGGGTAACGAGTTTACAGAAGTAAATATCCCGCATTATGTAATGGAGAAAAAACTGGCACTCCTCACTTAAAATAAAGAGATGGGGGGCTGCCTTTACACTCCAAATGTGTCAACCCATTTCAGTANNAAATTAGTTAGTTCATTATCACCGAACTATAAGTAAATTTTGTGTCAACCCTGTATGTTAAAATTTTGTTAAATTTTAAGTGCCTATTCCCCTTCACAAACTTCGGTCTTCTTAAAGAAATGCTAAAGTCATGATAGCAGCTTTAGGTGGTTTGATATTTGGCGAGTCTGTAACATTTTATACTATATTTATACAATAACATACACTAGCGTGACGCTAAAAACATAGTAAAGCGAAGCAAGATGCTTCGCTCAAACATCATGCTACACGCATAGGGGTATTTATTATACCAATACAACATTGCTTACAGACGGGGTTTATTTTATTACCCTTAAAAAGGAGTGAGGTGGGCGTTTTAAAATTGGTAAAATAGTAATGCTCTAGTGCATTAAAAGTCCCTCCTTCGGAGGGATTTAGGGAGGAGGCTGTTTGCATTAAGTCCCCCTTCGGGGGATTTAGGGGGCTTTGTATTTCCCTCCTAATCTTGTAGGTTTGGCCCATGATGAAAAAAGGAATAGGATTATTGGTTGCCGCCGGTGTTGTTTTTATAGCTTCAGCGGGCTTTTCATCCTGTAAATCATGTAATAAGGGTGGCGATACAAAAGAAGTTCGTGCCGACTCAGCCAGCATACCGGTTGTTCCGCATGTTCAAAATGCCATAAACCTGCCTCATGCCGATTCATCCCTTGCTCCCGTTTTTGCCAAAATAATGGATGATGTTTTTGATGCCAGCCGGAAGAAAGATTATGTAAAACTGGCCTCCTATCTTGTTTACAGAGGCCCGGATATGAAACGTTTTGGCTACTCGGTTTTTAACACTAAAAATGCCTATGAAAGAACGGTGGTTAAAATTACCGCTGAGGTATTCAATAAATGGAACAGCGATTGCGAAACCAAAGACTATGCCCGCATATTTACGCTTCAACAGCCTGATGGCCGCAATATGGATGTTTTAGAGGTAATTTTTGTATCAAGAAAAGGGGTAGACCGCAAGTTTTTCGGCTTTTTACCCCTTACTAAAGACGATTATAAAATCGTAGACGTTACTTCGAACCTGCAGTAGTAATGGCGGTAAACATCATTTTGAAAAGGTGGCCATTATTGTCCAATACTTCATAAACCAATTCATTCTTAGTAAGCTTTAGCACCTTATACTTGTTAAGGCCCAGATCGGTATTGGTAAACAGGTTTTTTTTATCGGCAGAGAACCACCATTTACCGCGGATAGCCCTTTGCTCTTTTAACTGCATAATGGTATAGGTGCTATCGGCTTCCATTTTAATTGAAATATTTGTTTTCATCTGGTTGCCGGCCATGCTGACAAAGGCCAGGTTAGCACTATCCAGGTTACTTTCAATTTTCATATCCTTAAACTTCCACGAACCCACAATCAGTTTTTGGCGCGGGGCGCAGGATGCAAGCAAAGCAATAACGATAAACAAAACCCAATTTTTCATAAGCTAAAACCGTATTTATGGATAAACGACAGATTTCCCTTTTGCTTGCTAAGCGGTTCTCCCGCCCCGGGAGTCAGAGGGTAAGCGGGGCAGCAAAAGGAAAATTTGTGGTACACCCGTATTTATAAATGAATTACTTCTCCATAGGCAGCAGCGGCGGCTTCCATAATAGCCTCGCTCATAGTTGGGTGCGGATGAATTGATTTGATAATTTCATGTCCGGTTGTTTCCAGCTTGCGTGCTACCACCACTTCAGCAGCCATTTCGGTAACGTTGGCACCCATCATGTGGCAACCCAGCCATTCGCCGTATTTGGCATCAAATATCACCTTTACAAAGCCTTCCTTTGCTCCTGCGGCACTTGCCTTACCAGAAGCCGAAAACGGAAATTTGCCTATTTTAAGCGTGTATCCTTTAGCTTTTGCTTCCTCTTCGGTTAAACCAACACTGGCAACTTCCGGCGAACAGTAGGTACACGATGGGATATTGCCGTAATCTATAGGCTCGGGGTTTTTGCCGGCAATTTTTTCAACGCAGGTAATACCTTCAGCCGATGCCACGTGTGCCAGGGCAGGTCCCTTTACAATATCGCCAATAGCATAAATGCCGGGCACATTGGTTTTATAAAAGTCATCGGTAAGCACTAATCCCTTTTCCGTTTTAACGCCCAGTTCTTCAAGGCCCAGCCCTTCAAGGTTGGTGGTTATTCCCACCGCCGACAGCACAATATCACATTCAATTTTATCCGTTTTGCCGTCTTTGCCTTTGGTGTTAACAATGCACTTTTTACCTGTGGTGTCCACACTTTCAACCGCAGTTCCGGTTAATATCACCATGCCTTTCTTTTTAAAAATGCGCTCCATCTCTTTCGATACTTCCTTATCCTCGCGGGGCAGAATATTATCTAAAAACTCAACCACCGTTACTTTGGTGCCTAAAGTGGCATAGAAATAAGCAAACTCTATGCCTATTGCACCGCTGCCCATTACCACCATACTTTCTGGCAGGGTTGCCAGGGTCATTGCTTCGCGGTAGCCTATTATCTTTTTGCCATCCGGTTTAATATTGGGCAACTCGCGGCTGCGGGCGCCAGTGGCCAGTATAATATGTTTTGCATCGTAATCGGTTTTCTTTCCGGCAGCATCGGTTACCTCTACCTTGCTTTCCTTTTTCAGTTTGCCAAAACCGGTAAGCACGTCAATCTTATTCTTCTTCATCAAAAACTGAACGCCTTTGCTCATTCCATCAGCTACTCCCCTGCTGCGTTTAACTATTGCCCCAAAATCGGCTTTGCCGCCACTTACAGTTATGCCATAGTCGGCAGCGTGGTTCAGGTATTCAAATACCTGCGCCGATTTTAAAAGCGCTTTAGTGGGTATGCAGCCCCAGTTAAGGCAAATGCCCCCCAGGTTTTCCCTTTCAACAATAGCTGTTTTTAAGCCTAATTGCGATGCGCGTATAGCGGCCACATATCCCCCGGGCCCGCTGCCTATTACTATTAAATCGTAGTTCATTTTTTATGTTTTCAGACGACAAATAAAGTCAAACTAAAATAAAGGTGAAAAATGATTGGCAAAATAAGTTTTCTGCCTCCTAAAGGGTGGATACCAAATTGTTGGCCAAGGTAAAAGCTTAGGTTACCAGAGAAACCGACCCCTATGTAAATTTTCGCGGGACTTGTGGGGCATCGGGGACTTACAAAACCAGTTGTCGCACCTGTCGCAAATGTCCCAAAACACTTACCAATTATTACAATTTAGAAAACAACAAAGACTGCTGCCTGCTGTTTGTATTACCGGTTATGCGAATCAAATAAGTACCTGATGCCAGGTCATGCACATCATACACATTGGAAGTAACTCCGTTTGAAGTGTAAGAACGGATAAGGTTTCCCTGCATATCAATAACAGATATCTCAGCATTTGATTTTTGAGGCCAAACCAGGTTTAACACATCGGTAGCCGGGTTGGGGTAAATTTTAAGTTGCTGGTTATTGCTTAATTGCACAATGCTGTTTACAACAGTATCTAAGTACGGAATATTCACCGTATCGTTTGTGTACTGGCACCCTTTAGCATCAGTTATAACCACCACATAGGCACCTTCTGCCACGTTGCTTATGGAATCAGTTGTAGCATTATTACTCCATAAGTAAACATAAGGCGAGGTACCGGTTAAAACAGTTACAGACGCAGAACCGTTTAGCGATGTATCGGTGGTTGCAGGTGTTACAGAAACGCTTGCTGAAACGGAGGGGTTAACCCTAATGGTTTGAGTAAGGGTATCATGAGCGATAGAATTGCGGGCTATCAGCTTAACGGTATAGGTTCCGGCAGAGTCGTAATATACTATAGGGTATTGATGGGTGGAGGTAGCTGGAGAACCTCCCTGAAAAGTCCAGGCCCAGCCGGTGGGGTAACCACCGGTTAAATCGGTAAACTTTACAGAATCGGCAATAGTACAAATGGGCGAATCAACCATAAAGGCAGCTACCGGCGTTGTTTCTACCCTGAACTTATATCCAAACGAAGGCACTAATGTAACCAGGTACGAGAAAGGAATAGGCCCGTTATTAGTATAAATATTTCCGTAAAAAGTTAAAGGATAAAGCCCAACGCTATCATTGGTGGTTCCGCTATAACAAATAGCTCCCTGGCTTCCGCCAATTACACTACCGGAGGCTGGATTAAGCACGTAAGTAATACCTGCAGGCATGCCTGTAATGCTATCAATATGGAGAGAATCAACGGTGTAAACATTATACGTTGCAGGAACATACACCTCGGCAGTCTGCGCGTAAGGCACTCCCGGCTTAACAACACCGGGGCTGCCGGGCGTAAAACCGACAGTACTATCCAATGTATTGATGGTGCACTGGGTAAAGCTACTTTCCCAGGTGGCTGCTAATCCAATAAATAAAATAGCGCGGTAAAAGTCGTTCATCTGAAAATTTTTATGCAATAAATTAAGGTAGCAGAGCTATAAATATATTCAATATCCATTAAAAAATGCCGTGGTATTAAGCCTGTAAACAATTTTAACTAAAAACCAGGCCCACCAGCCAAAAAAACAAAGGCGCATCGTTTCCGGTGCGCCTTTGCAGCTTTAATAAACTTAGTTTGTTTTAGAATTTAGAGAACAGCATACTTTGTTGCTGGTTGTTGCTCTTATCGGTTACACGTACAATATATGCACCTGCAGCAAGGCTGTGAATATCAAAAGCGGTTTTCATATCGCCATTGGTAATCATAGTGCTTATTACGTTTCCGCTCAAATCAAGAACTGAAACTTCAACATTCATTGATTGAGACCATACCAGGTTCAACACATCAGTTGCAGGGTTAGGGTAAATTTTAACCGTAGATGAGTTGCTCAGGTTAATGATACCTGTTACATAAACAACACCTGCAGCAGTAACTGTGCAAGAGTTAGCATCTGTTACAGTTACAGTATAAGTACCGCCATTCAAACCACTCAAAGTATCGCTGTGGCTGCTTCCTGAACTCCATGCATAAGAATAAGGGCTTGTTCCACCGGTTGCTGTTACTATAACATCGCCATTAGCTGATGAAGCTGAACTTGTAGGGCCAGCAGCTGCTGTAGCTGAAGGAGAAGCATTAACTGTAATAGAAGAAGTTGCCGGAACAAAAGCCTGAAATGCACCGCCCAGATTGTTGGCAACATATTCAGAAACGCTATAAGTACCTACGGAAGTATAAGTATGTGCCGGATTTTGTTTTGAAGAAGAACCTCCATCGCCAAATGACCAGTTCCATGCGCTTGCAGCAGGAGTTGCTGTTGAACCATCGGTGAAAGTAACAGGCGCATTAACACATGCAGCGGTTGGAGAAGCAGTGAAAGCAGCGCTAGGATATCCCGAAGCAGGAGTATTGCAAATACTGGCAACAATATAGTTACCTATATTTCCACCAAAGCCCCAGTCGTTATTATAAGTGCCCCATGTTGGAGTTGCACCTGCATTTAATTCCCATCCATCGCCCTTAGCACCCGGAGTTGAATTCGTAAACAATGAAATGCTATCGCCGGTAGTTGAAGGTAAAACAACACCTACATAAAAAGTATCGCCGGTTAAAGCAACACCTGCATTAAAATTAACCAAAAGTCCAATCAACTGCTGGCTTGCATCTGTAGCACTTACTGCCAGCGCAATCTGACCCAAAGTTACATGGGCAGAGTCGATCATATTACCAGGTGCACCGGCGTTGCTGGCATCAGAAGTTCCTGTATTATCCCAAACACCAATAGTAACGGTATTGCTGGAATCAGCAGCGTTTATAGATGCTGTTGCAAAATAAAGGATAGCAGAATTAACATAATCGCCAGCTACTCCGGCAAATCCTTCAGCTTTGGCTATATCTCCATATATATTATTTCCGGCAACATATCCTGAATCAGCGGTAACGGCGGCAGTATAATCAGCAGCGGTATCACCAACCTCATTGAACAATGTATCGCATGAAGATTGTACTTGAGGAGCCTGCACCTTAAATGCATAGTGGAATGCAGTTGCAAGAGACGCCAGTGAGGCAGTATCAGCACCAAGCACTGGAACCGTAACAAAGGCTGTACCATGAAAATCTACTGTGTAAGTACCAGCCGTATCAGAAGTTGTTCCTGAAAAGCATATGGCGCCGTTTGAACCGCCATTTACAGTACCGCCGTCCCCGTCATGAGGATTAAAAACATAAGTGATCCCTGTTGGTAAGGCAGTCATATAGTCTATATGTACAGAATCGATAGTAACAGTAACAGTGTTGCCTGCAATAACATAAGGATAAGTAGTTGGTACATAAACCTGCACAGTTTGTGCGTAAGCTACTCCCTGAGTAATAACAGTAGGAGGATCAGGTGTAAAACCTGTTGTTGTATTTGACATGTTAATCGTACACTGGGCAGAGACAGCTCCCCATCCTAGTACGAACGCCGCAAAAAGGATAATTGAGAATAATTTTTTCATAGTTTTTAAGTGGTTTAACTTTAAATTAATGTCAGGAAGACGTAAATATATGAAAGACTTGTAAAAGCAGTATATAAAAATCGGTGTACAGTTTATTTTAACGAAATTTAATTATGACCTTCAATAGGCAATGTCATTGACTTAGTAGCGCGTTTATAGAAGATGACCACATGCGACCCCGGATGGGGTCGAAGCTTTATAGCAATATACGGCCTATAAATATACGACCCCATCCGGGGTCGCACTTGGGCGCAGGTAAAGTGACCTTACTTTTTGTTAAGTCAATGACATTGTGCCTATAGGTGTAATTATAACAATTACCTGAGGTCTACCAGTTTAACGCCGGGGAATTTTTTGGCGTCAAACATAAAAGTGTCGCTACTTGTGTTAACATTGGGTGTTTGTTTGGTTAGGCGGTAAATGTACCTAACCCCGTTTTTTTCAAACACCTTCGATTCTACCAATTGTAACGAAGCATCATCAACGGTAATATCAATTTTAAAGTAGGTTAGCTTTTTGTTGGGCGGGGCCATTTCAAGTATTGTAACGTTTTTACCGTTTACCACTTTCTTTTCTTTTATGTTGTACAGGTATCCTTCTTTATACAGCATAAATATTTTGGAAGGAGAAAACATATCATCGCTTTCTTCATAGGTATTCAGCTGCACTTCCTTATCTGCAGCAACATAGGTCCAGATACTTTTGCCATCGCAAAATATTTGCTGGTCTTTAACGCTTATTTTAAACTTATCGGCCTGCAACAAAATCTGGCCTTTAACGGTATCCATGTATTTACGGTCGTCATCCTCAGGCTTTAACTTAGGGCGCTGTATAAAAAGCATAAAGCTGGCCGAAATGTTTTTATACGATTTATACTTTTCGCTTACTTTTTGAAGCAATGCACCAGCATCAGGGTCGTTGGCGGGATTATCGGCCTGAGCAAAGGTATGGAGAGAAACACCAATCAATAAAATCAACAAGCTACGTTGGGCAAACTCAATTCTGATCATTATTTACAGTATTAGCTAAAGAAGGGCTATTAATTTTTCCAGGAAATCATCCGAACATTTCCCTTTGACAATAGAATTATAGAAGGCAATTTTCTTCTTATTAGATTTCCGCTCCGGCATTATCAAAGGTGGATATTTTAGCCCCATTTTTTTGCCCTCAACCGAGGTGTCATCAACAATAAATGATTTGGGATATCTATATTTTTGACTCACCTCCGAGGTCATAGGAACAACCTCAAATTCATCTTGTAAATCTTCAATTACGATTATCCATCTGGCTTCGCCAACAGACTTATCTTCCTGGTGACCATAATATCCAACCAAAACGACATCACCAGGATTTAGAGTGGGCATAGTTTTCATTCACTACGCTTACCCTTATTAAACTCGAACACAATTTCCTTATCCGATTCGGGTGTTTCATAATTCCAAATATCATCAAAATCGTTCCATGCATTTTGTATTTCGGGGTTATCCGATTTGAAATGATATGCCCCCTTAATGTGCTTTGACATCATTTCCAAAGAATCAAGAACGGAAATAATATCTGCTGCGGTTTTCTCTGAAAGTGAGCGAGAGTTTTTCATCCCATCTCGAATTCCTTTAACGAAAATAGTAAGGACTTCGAGCCTATATTCCAAAGTCTTTAACGTTTTCCAATCTACGTTTTGGAAGTCATCCTTGATGGCCAATTTCGCCGCCGGAGGTACTCCTCTGGCCAACTTCTTAAAATAATACCACCCAAAGATTAACAAAGGCGCCCAAATTACTATAGTAGCCAATAAAACCAATGATAATCCGAAAATGCCAAATACATTTTTAATTAAAACTCCAATTTTCTTTAATCCTGACCAAGTTTTTTGGCTCTCCTCAAGCAAAAAAAACTCAGTTTCGTTTCCTAAAATATTTTGATATGCTGCAGTCATAACCAGAGATTAAAAACCGTTTTGCGGTAAAATATAGTTTTATTTTCAGAGCAAAACCTGTACAAAGGTAATGCACAAATACCCAACATACCAATACGTACAAAGAAATCCTAAAAGTAAATTCATAAAATAATGACTTTCATATCATTACCTCTAAATAAACAAAAAAAAAGAAATCATAAAAACTCTCTGACTTAGGGCAATCTATGAAAGGGTAGAGTATGTAAAACCTGATAAAATTTGCACTCTATCGTATTAAACTACACATTCTTCTCATTCAAACTGCGCAAATACTGGTCTAACTCTACTTCGGTTTTAAACTTCACCTCGCGCGATTTGGTGCCCAGGTTATCGCCAACAATGCCGGCTTCCTGCAACTGGTCCATTAACCTGCCGGCGCGATTATAGCCTAATTTCAAACGTCTTTGTATCAACGAAGTGGAACCCATTTGGTTTTGCACAATTACGCGGGCTGCATCCTCAAACAGGTCATCGCGCTCGCCATCCATCAGGAAGTCATCTGCCCCGGCTTCTTTCGATTCCGGGTCAATATACTCAGGTAGCAGGAACGGAACCGGGTAGCCCTGCTGATTGCTGATAAAATCGCGTACATGCTCCACTTCAGGGGTATCAACAAAACCACACTGCAAACGTATCATATCGCTTCCCACCGAAAGTAACATATCTCCTCGCCCTATCAATTGCTCGGCCCCTCCGGTATCCAAAATGGTCCTTGAATCAATCTTGGAAGTGGTTTTAAAAGCTATCCGTGCCGGGAAATTGGCCTTAATAGTGCCGGTAATGATGTTTACCGAAGGGCGCTGTGTGGCCAAAATCAAGTGTATACCAATGGCACGGGCTAACTGGGCCAAACGGGCAATAGGCATCTCTACCTCTTTACCCGCAGTCATAATCAAATCAGCAAACTCATCAACTATCAAAACAATATATGGTAGAAACTTATGGCCGTTTTGCGGGTTAAGCTGGCGGTTTACAAACTTGTGGTTATACTCCTTCAGGTTGCGGCACTGGGCTTTCTTCAGCAGGTCGTAGCGCTGGTCCATCTCAACACATAAGGCGTTGAGGGTGGTAACTACCTTTTTAGTATCGGTAATAATTGCATCCGCCTCGCCCGGCAATTTGGCCAGAAAATGGTTTTCAAGCATTTCATACAAGCTCAACTCCACTTTTTTCGGATCAACCAAAATGAACTTTAACTGCGATGGGTGCTTCTTGTATAGCAGCGAAACAATAATAGAGTTAATACCCACCGATTTACCCTGGCCGGTAGCGCCCGCCATTAACAAGTGAGGCATTTTAGCCAGATCGGCTACATAAATTTCGTTGCTGATTGATTTNNAAACAAATTGGCAGGTCGGCAGTGCTGTTCTGAAACTTTTCAGATGCCAGCAGCGAGCGCATAGAAACTATTTCTTTGTTAATGTTGGGCACTTCAATACCAATGGTGCCTTTACCCGGAATTGGCGCTATAATACGGATACCTAAGGCTGCCAGGCTTAACGCGATATCGTCTTCCAGGTTCTTGATTTTGGAGATACGTACACCCGGTGCCGGCACTATTTCGTACAACGTAACAGTGGGCCCTATTGTAGCCTTTATTTTCGAAATTTCAATCTGGTAGTTATTCAGGGTTGAGATAATCTGGTTTTTATTTCTTTCCAGTTCATCGGCATCAATTTTCACCTTATCGCTGCCGTACTCTTCCAACAGTTCAAGCCCTGGGAATTTGTAATTTGAAAGATCCATNNGGTCGTAGGTGGTGCCTATGGCTCCAAAGCTTTCCCGGGCAACTGCCTCCTGTGTTACTTCCTCTACCTCCAGTTGCAGGGGGCCTTCGTCTTTAGGCGCTTTTTTTCTCTTGCTTGCCTGAAGGTCAATAATTTCCATTTCCAACTCATCCGTGTTTTGCATTACCGGAATTACAGGTTCTGCAACAAATATTTCTTCGGCAATCCTGTCTTTGGAGAATATGTTTTCATCAGTATCAACATAAGCAGGAACAACCGTTTTGGCAGTTGCGAAATCAGCGCCTGTTGCCATTGCCTCATCCTTTTTATCAAAAACGTTAAACATATTCAGGATAAAATCGAAATTGATATTGTAAACCACAATTACAAAAGCCAGCATAGCCACGGTAAGCGCCGCCGCCACGCCAACAGGTTTAAGTAACCCCGTAAGGTAACCCGACTGGCCGGTTAAATAATTACCAAAGGCACCACCCCATGACAACACGCTGTTAGGCACAATAAGCCCATTTACAAAAGCAAGCGCAGATGAGAACCAAACCATGCCAATTAAGGAGTAAACGGCAATTTTAAAGGCCGGAAAAACGTTTTTGCGCAACAATAAATTAAACCCGGTAACAAAGCTTGTTAAGGCAATAAGGTATGATGAAAGGCCAAATAAGTTATTGATAAACTGATGTGCCAGCCAGGCTCCTAAACGGCCCAAGGCATTTTTTACCTGAACGGTATTATCAGCCAGGGTTGCCAGGCCGCCATTCATCATTTCGCTCTGGTCATCTGCCAGGGTAAACAAGTACGAAGTAAACGCTACAGCCAGAATGAATGAAAATAAAATAAGTGCAAGGCCGCTTACCTTAGCCAGGCGTCCATCGTTATACCAGGTCGGTTCAGGCTCTTTATCGTCTTTGGCTTTTTTCACAGGCTTTTTTTCACCCGTCGGCTTAACAGGCATTTCGGCCTGCGGCACATCCACGGGCTCCTTTTTCTTTTTAGGGATAACTTTTATCTCTTCCATTCAAATTATAATGTGCCTCTAAATTCAGTATAAGCACGCGCTAAACTGTCTTTATATAACGCCAACTTATAAACAAGTAGGGTACGGGTGTATAAAAAAATACAATAGGACGCTGACTGGCCTGTCGGAAAAGGCAGGTTTATTATGATGATTAGAGTTCTTATGGTAAATTTGTGGGACTTGTGGGACATCGGGGACTGTTGTCCCACAAGTCGCAAATGTCCCAAAACACTTGCCAGCAGGAACCTTTGCCTTGTGTCTACAATTTGATTTACAATTTACCAAAATGTAGTTGCTAAACTTAGATTTTCCTTTATTTTTGCGTCCCACCGAAATGAAAAACGGCCCATCGCCAGGGCATGGTGGGATATTAAATGCCGAAATGGCGGAACTGGTAGACCTGCCTGACGGCAGGCAGGCGCGCACGACTCAAAATCGTGTATCCTCGGGTGTGTGGGCCTGCCTACCGATAGGTAGGTTCGATTCGCACTTTCGGAACCGGGGAGAGGGGGGGGAAAGAGATGGAAGAATGGAGTTAGATGAAAATAAAAAAACGTTCTTTGTATACGCCCTTAAAAGCGTTAGTAGAAATTATATTTATGTTGGCCTAACCGATAATATAGAAAGGCGGACAGGAGAACATAATAATGGGAAAAGTAAGACGACCAGACCTTATGCCCCCATTTGTTTTAATCCTGACAGAAGAATATCCGTCAAGAATTGAGGCAAGAAAACGAGAAAAGTATTTAAAAAGCGGAATTGGAAAGGAATTTCTAAAAAGACTCCGGAATTAAATGCCGAAATGGCGGAACTGGTAGACGCGCTCGACTCAAAATCGTGTACCCTCGGGTGTGTGGGTTCGATTCCCACTTTCGGTACCAAATTAAAGGCCTCAACTTTACTGTTGAGGCCTTTTTTGTTTCACTAGCACCTGAAATAAATTTTGATTAATTTTGATAAAACAGATGCAGGACCATAAATACACGTAGTATATGAAGGGAATAACAATTATGACCGAAGAAGGTACTGGAAAAAAAATAGCGCAAATAGATTTAAGCCGCCTTATAAAACACAGTGCTGAATTTGAGGACTTTTTTGACAGGCTTATAGCTGAATCAAGAAAAGATGAAAAGGACGTAGCCTGGAATACCATTAAAAGCGACCTGAAAAAGAAGGGCAAAGTATGAGTTATACCATTTTCTTCAAGGAAACTGCAAGAAAGGAACTATATAAACTACCTGCGAAAACAATCCACGGTACCAAAAAAAGGTTGTCAGAAATGGCAACCTTTTTTGTTTTTAGTTGAAATTCCTTCCAGATGCAAAAACAACTGAATTTCTTTTTATTTTTAATTTTTCTTTTTGGAATAAATCAATAACCAATGAAAAATCTCCTGCTACTTGCAACTCTCGGCATTATGCTGAGTTCCGCCATTGCCCCAAATTCAAAAGTTGTAACTGCGGAACTACCGGGCTGCCAACTTAAAATTGGTGACACCTACGCCGGCGGCATAGTATTTTATTTAGACACTGCTGATGCTTGTCATGGATTGGTTTGTGCCCCATCAGACCAGGGCCAAAATATCAAATGGACCGAAGCGGGAGCTTTGTGTAAATCTTTGAATTCGGGTGGTTTTTCAGATTGGCGCCTGCCAACTAAGAATGAGCTTAATCAAATGTTCAGGAATTTAAAAAACAACAGGCTGGGTAGTTTTGGTGACGACTTCTATTGGAGTTCTAACGAGAGCTATCCCAATTTCATGTGGGGTCAGGACTTCAAAACCGGGTACCAGCTTAACTACTCCAAGTACTTTACCTATTCCGTACGCGCAGTTCGGGCCTTTTAGCAATTTGTCTGTTTAATTAACTATTAAATTACCGGCCGGCCGATGAAAAAATAACGGCCGGTTATCCGGCGTGTTTCAGCGCCTTCATTTCCCCGGTGATNNGTTCCCTTTTTTATTTTCGAATGCCTTGTGAAACGGACAAAGCATAAAGATTTTTTAAAGGATTCCGGCATGAAATTGCGTGAAATTAGAAAATCTAAAGGGCTTACCTGGCGTATTTTTACCGGACACCAGTGACCTGAATTAATAGATCATGAGTTATTTTAAACAGTAACCTGTCTCCTTTCGCGCGGCTTACCAATAATAATTTTGAAAAATCCTTTTGCCAGTGATTTAACGATATCAGGATTTTTTGTTACTACGTTTGTAACACCAAACATTAAACCAGCGCCCAGCAACTTTTTTAACGGACCGCTCGTTACGCCTTCAAATAATTTTTCAGCAACATAACCGGCCGCCAGCCCTATTGAGGCATTTACGATTTTATCTTTTAAAGCTTCAGAAGCTGCTACTTCATGAAAAGTACTTTTAATAAGGTTTACCGGCCTCATGCTTTCATAGGTGCTGTGGAGTTGTTCTTTTAACATTTTTCCATCATCAGCCTGCCTGGCTTCCAATTTAAGGATAGCCGCTTTAAGACCGGCTTCTGAATTTATTTTTTCCATAATATAGTTTATTGAAGCGCCTGCGTAATAATCAACCCGCTGATGAGCGTTCTAATCCATTTCGAAAGAAAAAAATGCATTACCAGTGCGGCCAGCAGGTAAAATGCTGCAACAATAAAAAAGCCATAATAAGGTTTGCCGAGCAAGTCACCCAGCCACAGTGCAACGCCTAAACTAAGAACAAGTACGAATAGAGAAATCGTAACAATTACGCTTAACGCCGATATTAATGAGGTTACAACAATGGTCGTAGTCTCCAATAACCTGAGCCTTGTAAGTTCATAACTTGTTTTGCCGTATGATTCGACTTGCTCAAATAACGACTCAATTGAAACTGGGTGGGTTTCCATATTTCCTTTTTTTTAGCTTTTTATATACGTGCATCGGCGAATAATACTACTTAGCATAAATCTGCCCGCACACTATTTCATTTTGCCATTTGCAACCCGCATTGCTTATTGCATTTTTTTCTTCGCGGCAACGGGCGCTTATGTCGTAGCGTTTTCCACTTTATGTTCTGTATTTTCAACCGGCTCTTCGGCTTCTCCTTTCAAGTCTTCAAATTTCTTTGTCACTTCTTCAATGAATTCATGAAATTTTTCTTCCAGTTCTTCAGCATATTCATCGCCTTTTCTGGAAATTTTCCTCCTGGTTACCGACCCTTTATCCGGAGCGAATAAGATGCCTAATGTAGCGCCAATGGCAACGCCTGCCAATACGCCTAATAATACTTTTCCAGATCCTGAGCTCATCGTTTTTAGTTTTATGGTTATTTTTAAATGTTATATGTACTCCTTCGTTTCTAATCCTTCTTTGGGCTTTATGATGTTCTATCTTCCCTCATGATATTCAGGCCCTTGTGTATGATGGTGTTGACCCATCCATGCTGACGATAATACCTGTGGTTATCTCTTACCTCTACCTCGCAGGATGACAAGAACTAAGCACAGCAAAAACTGCTAATAGTTGTTTTTTATGTTTTAGCTTTTTGAAAAATGACGGTGTAAAGTAACATCACGTATTAACCAGAAGCAATGACAATGCTCATTTCAAACAATGATTATACTTCCTCTTTACCACTGCATTTTTATGACATAGAAGATACCGTTTTGCCAGAAACGGCAAAATGGTATCTGTTGCCAAAAGCAGATGATTAAAGCGATTCAATAATCTTTTCAAGTTCTTCTTTTGATTTGCCGGTTTTAGCCCGAATTCTTCCCAGCATCTCTTCTTTCTTGCCTTCTTTAAACATCAGGTCGTTGTCTGTTAACACAGCAAATTTTTGTTTGAGCTTACCTTTCTGCTCTTCCCGGTTCCCTTTTAATTCTTTAGTGTTCATTTTTTTGAGGCTTTAATTTCCGTAATTGACGGAGGCCATTGTGATAAAATTATCACATATCAAAGCTGCGCAGTTAACATAGCTAATGGTTACATAATTCCCGCAAAGTGTTACATGATTCCCACATTTTTGGGGATGCCCGCTATTCAGGCGTTTCAATGATTGCAAATATCCCGGGGGAGGGTTATGTTAAAACAGCAATGATTTTACTATTCTGGCCAAAGAATGTTTCATTACCACTGGGTTCAGGTGACCTGAAAATATTTTTGCATACCTCTTCTTTGCCTTCCATGAATGATATGGATAAGAATATGGATAAGAAACCATGTATTCGAAGCGGGCTTTCATTTCCTGCAATTCCTGCAGTCCTTTTTCGTGTAAGGGCGTTCCTGTAAGCGCCGCTTCCGGTTCTGCCACTTTAGGTCCAATACCTTTATGAAAGTCGTTATTTACCAGGGCATACATAGTAAAATCTGCTTCTGAATTTTTATGATCCGGTTGCAGTCTGCCGGGCGTATATTGTGCCATTTTGTTTGAATTTTAAATTTTCCCCATTCACCTGAACGGCCAGGCCCTTACTATGGTAAGGATACATTATGTATGTTGCTGAGGGTTCCACGATTCCTACATTTTCGAGGGCGGTAAGTCTTTTATCTTTCAGATGTTTGAAAAATGTTGGGGTTAACCCTGTAATTTT
>PMXD01000222.1 GCA_003165895.1 Bacteroidota bacterium
TTCCCTTATCTTCGTGACACACGACGACCTTGAAAAAATAGTAGCTGCTATATTAAATGCCCCGCATACACCGCGCAGGCAGAGAAAAGCAGCGTAGAGGTGTTTATGTGTGCAGGTGTTCATGTGTTTATTGGGACTGTATCTCCAGGGTTGTCAGGGGAAAGTTCTGAAAGAGCGCAATATTATCAGCATAGGAAACCTGAATTTTCCAAACTGATTCCTGCCCGGGCGGTACATTTACTGGCACATTCAATTTGAAAGAGTAAATTTCGGCTTCTAAAATAATTTAACCTAAAAAAATGAGAACTGCTTTATTGCTTTCATTAATTGTCCTTTCACCCGGCTTGTTTGGCCAGGCCACTTTCGATATTGAAGGGCATCGGGGCTGCCGGGGGCTACGTCCTGAAAACACTATCGCTGCTTTTATTAATGCGGTAAAGCTGGGGGTTAATACCCTGGAGATGGATATGCAGATAAGCAAGGATGGTAAAATTGTTATTTCGCACGATGCGTTTATGGGCAGTAATATTTGCTCGGCCCCGGATGGCAAACCGGTTACCCAGGCCGATGAAGAGAAACTAAAAATTTACACCTTAACCTACGATGAAATAAAAAAATACGATTGCGGAAGCAGGGGTAATGCTAAGTTTCCTGACCAGCAAAAAATGTCAACTATAAAACCACTACTGAGCGATGTAATTGATACGGTTGAAAAATACATTGCAGAGCACCATCTGCCGCCGGTAAGGTATAATATTGAAACCAAGTCAACGCCCGCAGGCGATGATATTAACCATCCTAAGCCTGCAGTTTTTGCCAAAATGGTTTATGACCTTATTAAACAGAAAGGGGTTATCAATAAATGCATCATCCAATCGTTTGACCCGCGCACTTTGCAGGAGATTAGAAAGATTGACCCAAACATTACAACAGCTTTACTGGTTGAAAATATAAAAGGTTTGAAAGCCAACTTAGCATTGTTGGGCTTTAATCCCACTATTTACAGTCCCAATTATATGCTGGTGAATAAAAAGCTTGTGAAGGAATGCCATCGCATGAAAATCCAGGTTTTACCATGGACCGTGAATGATGAAAAGAAAATGATAGAATTAAAACAAATGGGTGTTGATGGCCTTATTTCCGATTATCCTGACAGGGAGATTAAAGTATTGAGATGAGGCTGATACTTTTGTTTGCGTTGTTATTCTCATTACCCGGCTTCTCGCAGGTAATCAATATCATTCCCAATCCTTCAAAGATTGAGCTTAAAGCAGGCTTTCTGAATTTTAAGCAGGGGCTAAGTATAAAAACTTATGGCGATGATGCCGAATTGTCCGGCATCGCCCGTTTATTCGGCAATAGCTTGTTTGGTTCAAAGGAATGGAAAGTTCCTGAATCAAAAAACGGGGCAAAACTTATCATTCTTCAAATACTTGAATCACCAGATAATTCATCTGCCGATGAAAGCTATTCCATCAGGGTGTTTACTGATTCGGTATTGATTCAATCGCATACTTACAGGGGTTTGTTTTATGGTTGCGAGTCGGCTACACAGCTATTTATCAATTCGGTTTTAACCAATGAGATTCCGTGTATGGAAATTACCGACACCCCGCAATATGCTTACCGGGGTATGCTCTTAGATGTTTGCAGGCATTTCTTTTCGACAGATGTGGTGAAGCAGTATATAGACCTGATGGCTGAATTAAAGCTGAATGTTTTTCACTGGCATCTTACTGACGACCAGGGCTGGCGGATAGAAATAAAAAAATACCCCAGGCTAACGGAAGTTGGAGGATGGTGTACACAAAAAGACGGTTTTAAATACGGAGGTTATTACACACAAAAAGAAATTAAAGAGATTGTTGCCTACGCCGCCGAAAGGTATATTACTGTAATTCCTGAAATCGAATTACCGGGACATTCATCGGCCGCTATTGCAGCTTACCCCTTTCTTTCGTGTACCCCTAACGAGCCTAAAACAGTACCAACCACCTGGGGCATTAAAAAAGATATTTATTGCCCCAGTGATAGCACGTTTAATTTTTTGAAGGATGTTTTGGATGAGGTGTGCGCTTTATTTCCAGAACAATACATACACATGGGTGGCGATGAAGCACCTAAAGATGCCTGGAAAAAAAGCAGGATTGCCCAAGCGCTGATGCAAAGAGAACATTTGAAAAATGAAGAAGAATTGCAACATTACTTTTTGAAAAAAATGGAAGATTACCTGGCAACCAAAGGCAAACGGTGTATTGGCTGGGGCGAGATTGTAAAAGGCGGGTTAAGCGATAGCGTGTTAGTAATGAGCTGGCTGAATAAAAAGGCCGGAGTAAAAGCAATTGCCCACGGAAACCAGGTTATTATGACCCCACGTGTTTACTGTTACTTTGATTATCCGCAAAAATTAAGCGATAAGAAACCGACATTGTGGATGTTGTTCCTGGGCCTGCATAAGGTTTACCGTTTTAGCCCCATGGCAAATTCTATACCGGTTGAAAAAAGAAACCTGGTTTTAGGTGGACAAGCCAATGTATGGACAGAATACATTATCGATGAAAAGCGGTTGCACCACCAAATTATGCCACGCTTAGCCGCCATGGCTGAGGCACTTTGGAGTAAGCATAAAAACTTTGCTGATTTTCGGGAGCGGCTGAATAATTCGGCGGTGTTGAAATAGAAATAATTATTGATTGATTTTCAATTCCTGAGGTTTTGTCAATTGAGTTAGTAACGCATTTATTTCAGCAGGTATCGCATCCATGCTTTGAATCAATTCATCGTTTGTAAAGAAAACGCTGTACTCATCTGTAACCCATCTTCTTATTGCTTTAAGCAATTCCCGGCCATCGCTCATTTCTACTTTTTGAGTATTCCAGCTATTATCAAATTCCTGAATCGCGGTATTCGACTTTTGTCCCAATTCAGAAGTCCTCATACCCACAAGTCTAAATATCTCACCAGTAAACTCAGGAATAGATTTACTGAGAGGCTTATTACTTAATGACTTTACTATTTCATTGAGATGCTTCGTATTTATCAGCGAATCATTAATAAGCAGTTCGGCCAAATAATTATTCAATATTTTCTTCCTTTGCTGTTCGGCAAGCTTTGATATTCGGTCAATCAGGTCCTCGTTTTTCCATTTCGCAAGTAATTCGGCGTTGGCTATTTTAGCAGAAACTGTAGCATCTATTGCATTTCTGTCTATTAAATAATTCTCAATTTGCCTCTTACTTAAATAATGTAGCCGTTTGGGGTTTTGCGAAAAGAATTTTTCACGAATATCTTCGATAGAAGTATGAGCAGTCTCATCTTTATCTAAAATCATAATTAATGGTGAATCAATAAATTCCTTATTCAGCTTATCTATCAGGTTTGCTAATTTATACCTGTTTCCTTTCCCATCTAAAGAAATAAAGGCAGTATTAAATGCATTAATTTGTGAAGTAAGCCCGGCTTTTTCAGCAAAAGATAGTATCAAATCTTTATCGCTTGGGCCTTCTGTAAATACAAAAACCGAAGGTTTTAATGTGTATGTCAACGCATCGACATTATGACCTAAAGCATTTAGGGTTTCATATAATTGATTACGGTCATCAACTTTAGAAATTACAATACCTTTTTGGTCAATATCATTTTTTAGGGTAAATATTTTATCTAACCCTACCTCCTGCATCAATACAACACTATGTGTTGTAATAATAAATTGAGTTTCAGTGCTTAATCTTTTAACATACTTAATAAACTCCTTTATTAGCGCCGGATGCATGTGAACTTCGGGCTCGTCCATTAAAACTATGTAGGGCTTTTTAAGTAAAATATTGGCGAGCATGGTAATCAACGTCTGCATACCTTGCCCAACGTTATTAATGTCATAATTCACATTGCTGGTGTCGCCATTTATTTTGAGCTTTTCAGTAAGCACCATTTCAAACTGGCCTATTTCCTCGTTGTGCTTTACATCTAAATCTTCTAATTCGGTAAAGATGTTAAGCAGGGTTGCTTTAAATTCTTTGAATTTTTCAGGTTCATTCTTTTTTAGGAAATATAGTTGAGCACGAATGTTACTGTTATTTTTTCCTGTATTTCCTTTTAAGTCATTATATGGAACAAACATTTCCGCACCCGGTAATTGTCCTTTCGAATCCAGATAAAGAGGGGTATTACTAACATTGTAGAAATCAGACCTTCCAAATTGATTCAGTGTAGCGTAGATAATATCGTGGTTACCCTTATACTTCATCATACTACCGCGATGGGTAAAAAAAGTACTTAGCATTTGATTAGACTGCCTTCTCCCTAAAAAATTGAAGAGCTTCTTCAAAGTAACTTCAGTATTGCAAAAAAGGGATGCGGCATTTTCAATATCTGTAGGTGTTATTTCAATAAATTGAGGAATATCACCCACTGCTATATTTTGATATGATATCCATTGCTCTTCAGAGAATACCATATCTCCTTCCAATATCAATGCCCCATCTTTTATCAAATAATTTAAATCTCTTTCAGGGGTAATGGGAGCACTATTAAGTAAAATCTGTATTGCATGTATAATACTTGTCTTACCAGTATTATTCGCGCCCACCAATACATTAATATCAGGGTTGAGTTCAATAGTCGGATCAGGAACCGAACTTATTTTACGGAAATTTTTAAGGCGCAGGCGGCGTATCTTCATAAGCCAAATTTAATGGTTATTTTAACTTTTCCTGCGGGGCTTTACAACAACGTCCCTTTCAAAATAACGTAGGCTACAGAAAAGTAAATAACCAAACCTGTTACATCTACCAATGTTGCAACAAACGGGGCTGATGAAGCAGCAGGGTCAGCACCAAGTTTTTTTAAGACTATAGGTAGCATAGAACCCGCAAGAGTTCCCCAGGTTACTACTCCAAGCAATGCAAAAAATATAGTAAAACTAACCAGCAACCAGTGCGGGCCATAATTATACAGGTGCGTTTGCTGCCATAAAAATATGCGCAAAAAACCTACGGAGCCAAGGATAGCGCCCAATGTAAGGCCCGAAAAGATTTCGCGCCTCATTACGCGCCACCAGTCAACAAAGGTTACTTCGCCCAAGGCCATAGCCCGGATGATGATAGAAGAGGCCTGTGAGCCAGAATTGCCCCCACTTGAAATAATGAGCGGAATAAACAATGCCAGTACTACCGCTTTACTAATCTCGCCTTCAAAAAAGCCCATGGCTGTCGCGGTAAGCATTTCGCCCAAAAACAAAATAATAAGCCAACCTGCGCGCTTTTTTATTAAGCGGAAAAAAGAGATGGTGTTATAGGGTTCATCCAATGCCTCCGAACCACCTATTTTCTGAATATCTTCGGTATCTTCTGCTTCGGCCAAACGCAGCACATCATCAATGGTTACGATGCCCAGCATAATGCCGTTTTCGTCAATTACAGGCAAGGCGAAGCGGTTGTTTTTTTTGAATAAATTAATTGCCTCTGTTTCATCGTCGTTTACCGAAAGGGCTAAATAGCGATGGTCCATTACATCACTTACTTTAGTAGCCGGGTCAACAAAAAGGAACTCGCGCATACGCACGTCGTCTATCAAAACACCGTTATCGTCCAGCACGTAAATAACATTCACGGTTTCGGAGTTTTGGCCGTGCTGCCTTATATAGGCAAACACTTCGGCCACAATCCAGTTCTGTTTAATAGCAATGTAGTGCGGCGTCATTAACCGGCCCACCGAATGTTCGGGATAACCCAGGTGCGAAAGCAATGTGTGCCGGTTCTCAGCGCTTAAAAGTTTAAGCAACTCGTTTACAACCCTGCCGGGCATGGTTTCAATAAGTGCAGTAAGGTCATCATCGGGCAGGCTGTTTAATAATTTAGCAGCTTTTGCGGGAGGCATTTTTTTGATTAAAGCCTGGCGTGTTTTTTCGGGCAGTACTTTAAAGCATTTTATAGCTATGTATTCATCCAGTACTTCAAACACAACTACTTTTCTGTCATCGCTCAGCTTTTCAAGTAAGCTTAATATCTCATCAAACTTCAGGGAGTCGACTAATGCATTAAGGCTTGCTGTGTCTGCAGCCTCAATGTACGATTCCGTCAATTTGTAATTTTTCATCTGCGGTAAAAGTTCTACACGAAAAAATTATTCGGGGCTTTACGCTAAACCCGCCCGAATATAGACATTGCATCCGTTTAATAATATCAGACCTCTTTCACAATTCGCTCTTTTTGAATCCTCACCCCAGAGCGGCCCTCTCCTTCAGAGAGGGAAATGTAGAATTATGAAAGAGGTCAATTAAAGAATAACTGCGTTAGCAGCCAACCTTATTTCTGTATAACCACGCGTTCGGTAATGCTGCTTGCGCCATCAAAAACGGTAAGCAGGTATATACCCGATGAAATGCCGCGAACAGAAACCTCATTCGACTCGTTTTCTATTTTACCTGAAAGTAAAGAACGGCCGGTCATGTCCTGCATAACATAAGTTGTACCGGTTAACTCGGCACTTACAATAAGGTTAAACATATCCCGTGCCGGGTTGGGGAAAATTGAAATAGAGTTGGCATAATCTGATAAATTCTGAGTACCGGTATTGAGAACCAGAAAATTTGCAGAAGTTGCCGGGCAACCGGAGTTGTTGGTAACATCAACCGCATAATTGCCAAACCCCGGGGTAATAACATAGGTTTGCGCAGTAGCACCGGCAATGAGGTTGCCGTTTTTAAACCACTGAAACGAGGCGCCGTTAGATGCAGTCAGCGTATCGCCCGACATAGTTATAGCCGGAACATCGGCCTGGCATTGGCCTACCGTAGTAAAATACTGTGTAAAGCCGCAACCAAAATCATCGAGATAGCTGCCAGAATTTGAGGTGCCGTTGAGTGCCAGAATTGCGTTGCCGCTCCGGAGGTTTTCAACCGCCATTGAACCCGGCACGTAATCATAAGGCGCCCCTTCAAGATAATCGGTATAGTACCACCATTGCAGGCCGGCACAGCCTAAAGTAGTTACCGTAAGTGCATAAAAGCCCGATGTTGGCAGTATAACAGTATCATAATAAGTAGTGGTGGTGTTTGTATTGTTGCGCGAAGCCACTACATTATTGTTTTGATCAGTAATCTGCCAGCTTGCATCGGATTGGCCGGAGCCAAAATTTCCATTGGGATTAACGTTGCTTGTGGCTAACTTTATTCTAAGTGTATCAGGCCATTTAGGGGCTACTAAAAACTGCGAGGTAAGGGTATCATTACTCTGGTCGTTATCGGTTTGGCCGTTAACCTGTTGTATCATTACAATAAAAGTATGCGTACCGGTTGCACTGTTTAAAGATAAATTGGTGAGGGCATTAACAGCAGGCAAGGAGATAATAGTATCCGTTAAAGGAGCCAGGCTTCCGGTCCAGATATATTGCGATAAAGTTGAGTCCCGCACCCCATAATTAATAAGAACCGAGGTAATGGTGGTTCCGCCGGTGTTACGCACTTTTACAACCGGTGCGCTTACCCTTGGGTTTTCCCGGCGGTACCAGGGAAAATTGGTAGGGGCAATAATATCGTCCATAGAAGCATCCAGGGTTTTATTCACAGGCCCGTAGGAAAAAGCCTGGGCCGATATTTTATAAATGCCAAAGTACTTCAGGCCATTATAACTATCATCAAAGCTAATTACTGTATTAGATGGACTGCCAGCCGCCACACCGGTTAATGGATACTGAGCAGTTGCAACCAATCCTCCCGGGCACCAGTTGCCCGCCCTGGCCGCTAACCAGGTTCCCCCCTGCGGGTATAATTCTGAAACACCACAATTAATATTCATATTAGTTTGATAAAGGGGGTTATTGTTAGCTAATACAGTATAGGCATGGCCTACTCCGGTATTATCAAATTCGCAGCACGAGCTGGCACTATCGGCACCGTGCCCTGTTATAATCAATTTCATTTCGGTTGATTGCGAACCATTGGGTGGGGTGATGGTAACAGGAAGTATGCTGCTATCAATAGGGCTAGCTGTATTGCCATAGGTGCTGGTTTGGTCCCAAAGCGGAGCAATAGCCAAAACATTTCGTTCAGGGGTGCCTTCAATAAAAGCAAAACTAACATTCAGGGTAAAGCCATAGGAGTAACCTGAATAATTTACGCGTATACCTGCCGAATCCTTTAAAAGCGGATAAAAATCTGTTACATCAAATATGTAGGGTTGTTTCCAGGTAGAAGTGAAACCCGGCACACCTGTGTTGGCATAAGGCGTAATAAAACGGGCCATCTCTAAAGTGTCGCCTCCCGGAACCATAATATAGTTCTCCAGGTCGTAATCCCATTGATGGCAGTATTGTGAGCCTGCCGGGCAGTTATATTCGCCCAAAGTAAAAATCATGTAAATTTTACGGTATTGCGCCGCACCGGAAGGAAACCCCACCTGAAAATCGAAGATACCGGGATGGGTCAGGGAATCGTTATAAGCCACGGTTACCCAGGTTGTATCGCCGTTGTTGGCATATAACCCGTTTGCAGAAGCAGCAGCAAGGAAAAGGATGAGTAGATATTTATTCATTTAAATGGTATTATTTTTGACGAAAATAGGGAATAATAGCGACAGGCAGAGGCAGGAATTGTTGTTCTTCACAGCCATTCTTTATCATAATTGCCGGGTAATTACAGGGCTTTACCGAAAACCGCGCGCCCTTTTTTCCAATATAAGTTAAATGTGGGGCAAAATTTTACATTTGCATTACCTTTAAAATTGAAAAAAAACAAAACTATGAAAAAGACAATCATTTTAAGCGCGGCAATGGCTTTCGCAACTTTCGGAGCTTTCGCGCAGCAAGCAAACAGTTCAGCAGCTCAGCAACCTCACCAGGTTAGGGCGCAAGGCACAGTTGAAGAACGTGCTAAAAGCCAGGCAGATAAAATCAACTCAACCGTTCAGTTATCTGCGGACCAGTACACTAAGGTGTTAGACCTTACTAAAAACTTTATCGGCCAAAAAGATGCGGTAAGAAGCAGCGGTGCACAAGGCGATGATATGAAAACGAAATTTAAAGCTATAAGAGAGCAGGAAGAAGCTCAGTTAAAAGCTATTTTAACTGCCGATCAGTTTGCTAAATTACAGGCTGCAAGAAAAGACCACGAAGGCCACAGACCAGAATAATTGGTTCAGGCTTATGTAATAAAACAGCCCCTCAAAAGAGGGGCTGTTTTATTTTACCCCATTCATAAGCTTAGTATTTGAAAAGTTATAAGGCTTTCGCCTAATTTCACGTTTCAAATTTGTACATGAGCAATTACGTTATCAGAAATGCGAAGACCATTAACGAAGGGCAGATTCGTACTGCCGACCTGTTGATAAAGGGCAAGCGTATTGAGCGCATTGACCCGCAGTTTGATGTAAAATTTAAAGTTACTGAGCTGGATGCCAATGGCAACTACCTGATGCCCGGTATTATTGACGACCAGGTACATTTTCGCGAACCGGGGCTTACCCATAAGGCAACCATTTATACCGAGGCCAGAGCCGGGGTTGCAGGGGGAGTTACTTCTTTTATGGAAATGCCCAACACCCAGCCGCCCGCCACAACTATTGAGCTGCTTGAAAATAAATACACTATAGCCTCCAATACATCGCTGGCTAACTACTCGTTTTTTATGGGTACCAACCTGAATAATTTTGACGAGTTACTGAAAGTAGACAAGCGCAAAATATGCGGCATTAAAATATTTATGGGCTCATCAACCGGCGATATGCTGGTAGATAACCGCGAGGTGCTGGAAAAGATTTTCAGCCGCCGCAATGATATACTTATTGCTGTGCATTGCGAGGACGATAAACTAGTGAAGGAACGCCTGCAAATGTACCAGGAAAAGTATGGCGAAAACATTCCTTTTGAGTGCCATGCAGAGATAAGGAATGAGGAAGTTTGCTTTAATTCATCAAGCCTGGCGGTTGAAATAGCTAAAAAGTATAACACCCGCCTGCACATACTGCATATTTCAACGGCGGATGAACTGAAACTTTTTAGAAACGATATCCCTTTAAAGGAAAAGAGAATTACCACGGAAGTATGCGTGCATCACTTATGGTTTGATAAAAGCGATTACGAGCGCTTAGGCAGCAAAATAAAATGTAACCCGGCCATTAAAGACGCTCACCATAAAAAAGCTTTGTTTGAAGCTTTGCTGGACGACCGGCTGGATATTATTGCCACCGACCATGCCCCGCACACGTTGGCCGAAAAAGAAAACTTATACAATAAAGCCCCATCAGGCTTACCACTTATTCAGCACTCGCTGAACATCATGCTGGAGTTCTATCACCAGAAAAAAATAACCCTGGAGAAGATAGTAGAAAAGATGTGTCACAAACCAGCAGAATGTTTTGATATAAAAGAACGCGGCTACCTGCGCGAAGGCTATATGGCCGATCTTGTCATTTTTGACCCTAAAAGAACATGGGCAGTTAAAAAAGAAAACATCCTTTACAAATGCGGCTGGAGCCCGTTGGAAAATTATGAGTTTACCGGGCAGGTACTACAAACCTTTGTAAACGGAAACTTAGTGTACGACAACGGTCAGTTTAACGAGGAAAAAATGGGGCAACGGCTGGAGTTTGATAGAGAATAGTATTTAGTAGATAGTATAAAGTATTTAGACTTGAGGGGTGCTGGCTGGCTTTTAGATTATAGTGCAACTCTGCGCGTTTGTCATCCTCAGTAACTAATCAGGGTTCCCCTGAAACCTTTTACAAATGACAACAGCCGGTTCACGCAAAGGGCGCAAAGAGTGACGCAAAGAACCGCAAAGATTTTTATAATTCTTCGCGGTTCTTTGCGCTGTATTCCTTCGCGTTCTTTGCGTGAACCGGCTGTTGAGAACTAATTATTTACGGTATTTGTCGTTGGCAACGACAGTGAAGGATCTTCGATACGCAGATCGGACGAAATACAGATTTAATGGCACTTTTTATTTGCACATTCTGTTAGGCATAAGATGTTTCGCTGGTGCCCGGCATTGGCAAATGTTAAAGTTAACGTCCGTCAATTATTTTCTTCATTTCAAACTCTCCGATTTTTCTTCCCATCTTTGCATTATGAAAATCCTCCTGCTTGAACCATTCTTTACGGGGTCGCATAAAAAGTGGGCAGAGGAATTTAAACAATTCAGCCGGCACCAGGTAGATATATTAAGCCTGAGCGGCAGCCATTGGAAATGGCGCATGCACGGAGGCGCCGTTAGCCTTGCCAACCTTGTGATACCTGAACTAACCACACCCGACCTGATACTGGCTACGGATATGATGGACCTTAACTTGTTTTTGTCACTTACCCGTGCCTGGTCGCACGATATACCGGTGGCAGTTTACTTTCATGAGAATCAGCTTAACTATCCCTGGTCTACTACCGATGCGGATGTGCGGATGAATCGCGATAACCATTACGCGTTTATCAACTATACCTCCGCCCTGGCAGCCGATAGGGTTTTCTTTAATTCAGAATATCATAAAAAAGCGTTCTTCCAGGAGTTGCCCAAATTTTTAAGTGCATTTCCTGACCATCAGAACCCCATCAGCGTAAGGCTGATTGCCGCAAAAAGCATGGTATTGCCATTAGGCTTAAACCTGAAACAATTTGATAACCATAAGCCTGAAAAATTCGACCACCAAAACGGGGCTGTGGTTTTATGGAACCACCGCTGGGAGTTTGACAAAAACGCCGAACAGTTTTTTAACGCCCTTTTTGAAATTGCTGATAAAGGTGTTGACTTTAAATTGGTGGTATTGGGCCAAAGCTATGGTAAGCATCCGGCTGTATTTGATCAGGCCAATGAACGCCTGGCTGAGCACATCCTTCATTTTGGGTATACTTCAAGTTTTGAGGAATACGCCAAATGGCTATGGCTGTCAGACCTTTTACCGGTTACAAGTAACCAGGATTTTTTTGGAGGCAGTGTGGTGGAGGCAATGTATTGCAATGCTGTTCCGCTATTGCCCAAAAGGCTGGCCTATCCCGAGCACATTGATAAAGAATACCACTCTACCTATTTTTACGATAATGATGATTTTGTAAAAAAGGTGCACCACCGCATAATGGACGTAAAATACCTGCGTGTAATGAACAGCCGCCAATACGCCGAAAAATACGATTGGACCAACCTGATTACCACCTACGACCATGAAATGGAGCAGGTAATTGAGTCGAAAAAATTAAACCGGCCTTTAAAAGAGGCGGGGATAATTATTTAAATAAATCGTCATTGCGGGTAAGCACCCTTGTGGCAAGGGAAAAAACCGGAGTGACGCAAAAAAGACCTTCTTAGCCGTGTCTCCCTTCCGCAGGTTGGGGACGCGGCGTGAGGGTAGACCGCATACACGCCGAGTCCCCATTACGCAAAGCCGTAAAGGGAGACTCAGCTAGGAAGGTCTTCATTTTGAAGTTATTATAACGGCGTCATTG
>PMXD01000322.1 GCA_003165895.1 Bacteroidota bacterium
TTCTCTTGTTCTATTGCTTGTTTCTCTTGCTCTTTAATTTCTTTTTGAATTCCTTTTATTTTTAATTTCAATTCGCTTGCAATTCCAAAGGGTTTAGCATCGTACCAACTTCCACTTGCTCCCGGAAAGAAGCCATACCTTGAATATTCGTCTTTTTCTTTCTCTTGTCGAATATAAATATACCACCATTCATCTGTAGAATTGAAATTTACTATTACAGGATATTTTAGTTTTTCAGAATTAGTATATCTAATGTTTTTTTTAAGTGAATATTCGTGGTTTAATATGTATCTGCCAAATTTAGATACGCCCTGTAGTCCAATGTCCTTTTCATATTTCCGCATCAAATGTTTACACATTCTCCTTACATCATCTTTGGAATAGCTTCCCCTTTGTTGCTTACTAAAATCCGGGCAGGTGCATGTCATGTTATACAAATTGATAGTGTATATATTATCGCTATCAGTAGAGAAACTCGGAACACTCACATCTTTATCAAAATCACTTGAGGGAATTGTTATTTGTAATTCGCTATACATAGCTTCTCATTTAATTATATGCTCCGAAACAAGGGCTAAAAATGTCAACTCCTCAATAATCTTAATCTGCTTATTTCTTTGGCTATTTAATTGCATAACCATTGCGATTTTAGAAGGTGAAACATTTTCCGAACCGATTATAAGAAAATCAGCACTTGGTGTAATTTGTTGATGAACTTTAAAGCCCATTTTAATGGCATAATTGGCTGCTTCATCTCTCTTAACTTGCATTACCCCACTAAAAACCAAATTGCCATTTATGCCCTCTGAATGAGAATTTAATTCAGTATAGGATATTATTTTGTTCCATGACATTTGATTCCTAATAGTATCATGCGTATTGCCATGCCAAAGGTTTATTTCTATCCCATCAATCATAACTATACGCTCTGACAGCAATTCATTTGCTAAAGGGTTTTGTAATTCTTTCATATTATTGGCAAATTAGTTATTTATGAGTAATTGAGTAAATAGTTAAAAACTCCGAATCGCACGAACATACATTGCAAGGTTCTTGGCTTGAAAGGTCTCGGTACCATTGTTGAACTCCAAATAAGACGAGTAGACGTTACTGTTAGCGTACTCGCTAGAACTCCAATAGTTGTTAAGAGCAAAACCGCCAATTAATGCCTGATTTAAGTAAAGCTGCTGTAACTCCAATATAGAGGGTAGGTACCAGTCGGTATAGCCGCCTCCTGTATATGCAGTGCATACAGTTGCCGCATAGTTGCCAGGGCCTTGCACCGCTATAATAGCTGCTGTGTTGGATGCCCCGGTGCCGATAACGGCGCCAGTAGTGCCTATTGTTATCGCACTACCATTATACCATTGTATGCCTGTGCTTTGGTCGCTTGGAGCAGCGATAAGACCGTGCTGTACGCTTGAATTCCAACCTGCATCCCCAGGTTGTAAAATATACGCAATTATACCGCCCTGGTAGCTTTGTCCAATAATTAATGTGCCTGCTGTAGTAGCAAAAGTATCCTGATTGCCATACGCTGTGCCCACACTGTTGGTTGCATAGGCCCGCAAATAATAAGTGCCACCGGCGGTAAGGCCTGTTATACTGCTGGTAAAGATGCCTGTGCCACTGCCATCTATAGTATGGCTGCCTGTAACTACAGGATTTGATGTAATGCTCCAGCAAACGCCATAAGCTGTTACGGTAGCGCCGCCATCACTTGTTACATCACCGCCGCTTATAGCTGTGGTTTGTGTTATGGAGGATGGAAGTGTGGTGGTGAGTGTTGGAAGAGTTGGAGGAGGAGGACATGGCCCCCATGTAGGCACTCCATTACAAAAAGTAAGGTTTTGGCCTGTAGTACCCGGTGCAACCTCAACCCAACTGCTGCCATTCCAATACAACATCTCACCTGATGCGTTGCCGTTGGGTATAGTGCCTGCTGGGCCTGTTGCACCGGTAACACCGGATAAACCAGTTGCCCCTGTGTTACCAGTTACACCAGTAGTTCCATTATTGCCTGTAGCCCCGGTTGCGCCTGTTACACCAATAAACCCTGTTGCACCTGTTAATCCTGTTGAACCGGTCGCGCCGGTATTACCATCGTTTCCGATTGCACCGGTCGCCCCAACCAAACCCGGTGCGCCTGTTGCGCCCGGTGCGCTATTGCCGGCATATAACGCATAGGGCACACTAAGAAGTTGACTAACCCCCATATTTACAAAATTCGTGCCTCCTGTGGGGTCAAATCCTACTTGAAGATATTTGTTACCTGTTGCCCAATTTACGGCCGTCAATGTGCCTACCTGTATTTGTCCTTTGCCAATAGCAACCGTAAATAATCCGAATTGGTTTGTAGTGGCCGTGTCTATTTCCTGATATACGATATTAGCAGTTTGAGAACCGTCCCTTATACTTATTTCAACGGAAATGGATTGATTCATTACAATCGCGCCATTTGCATTACGCGCTACTGCCTGGTAATTTATTGCTTGTGGGGTTTGTGCGTAAAGGGAAGTAATTAGGAAAGTGGAAAGGACAAAACAGAGGATAAATATTTTTTTCATGGCTTTGTTTTTGACCCTACAAAGCCCTAATAAGGTAGGTTATAAATACGGCGTGGGCTAATAGCTAAACCCACCAATCGAAGGTACTGGTATACCCGTACTGCATGAATAAGCTACGCCCACGTTGCCGGGGCGTTTGCATTATTCTTAGGCAGTGTGATAAATTACCAGTTTCTCGATTGCCAAGAATAGCTAACGCTATGTCTTAATTAACCCAAATGTAAAAAATAGAAATTTGGGAATGAGGGAATTTTTTATTCAATTACATCGAAAATGTCGTTTGCTGATAGCGATAAAGAGGGCTATTGACCTCGTGGAGATTTGGACGATTATTGTAGAATAGTATGGAGATGGGCATTAAAGTAACCGAATACACGCTAATACAATGGCAGTTGAAATTTACGGCCATAACTATTTTCATTTTGCAAATTAATTTTCATTTTGCAAAATTTATTTTATTAACTTTGCAACAGTCTGAATACTTAATCGTAAAACAAAAGGACTATACGGACTAAAATATTATGGCAATTGCAATAAAAAGAACACCAGTTTTAAGTGGTAAGGCATCTAAAGACTTTATCACCTCACTTTCGACGAAACAAACTTCTCGTTCAAAAGAAAGTATTGAGCAGGTTATTGCTAATACTAAAAAAATACTTACCAATTACAGGTCTGGTAAATGAATCTTTTAGAAGATTGTAGTTTACAAAAGCTTACGGCGGATTGTCCAATTGATAATTTCGCTTGCAGCAGCCCCGACTTAGATGATTTTTTCAAAAATGATGCTATAAAATACCAAGAAGAACTTCTTGGTGAAACCTTTTTCTATCGTTCAAAAACGAGTGGAGAGGTTATTTGCGCATATACAATATCGAATGATAGCATTAGGGTTAATGATTTACCAAACAGTAGAGTAAAGAAAGTAAGAAAAGATATTCCACATGCTAAAGCCCTGGAATCATATCCGGCATTACTTATAGGTAGATTAGGTGTTAATGTAAAGCATGCAAGGCAAGGAATTGGAACGCAGTTATTGGATTTTATAAAAGGGTACTGCTTGACAGAATATGGAGCAAAGTGTAGATTTATTGTAGTTGATTCATACAATTTGCCTGAAGCATTAGGACTTTATACAAAAAATGAATTTGATTTTGTTTTTTCTACGGAGGAACAAGAGAAAGGATATTATATGGCGAAGAAAGTAAAAAATGAAACTACTGAAATTGTAGACGAGCCACTTAAAACAAGATTTATGTACTTTGACCTAAAGGTCTGGGCTGATAAATTAACTCACTAATATCCATGCCATCTACAAGTAGGGTGCATCCTATCGCAATGACAATTGCACAATAGCGCTAAACCTTATTAACTTATCAGTTAATTCCTGACTGACAAACCTTTTGCTTTTGTGTTTTCTTGATTGCTTAGTTTTCATTTGGCTTACCCTCTTTAAAATAACTTACAATAGCAGATAGATAGTTTATCTTTAAATTATGCTGATTACTAACGGGGTTACCATTTAAAATAAAATGATCAACTGACGTTTTTATTATTATTTGGGCAGTCATTATTGGCACCGGCCTAACATTGTTTATAAATGCCCTATCAAATTTTTCAATGTGTGTGTTAATTATTGCATAATCTGCAATTGGGTTTATGTCTTTGCTCAAAACAAAAATATTGTCATAAACTTTAAAGCTAAACAAAGCCCCGGTAGGTGGGGTTTGTTCAGTAACATTCCTATAAATACCATCAAAGGGCTGCTTATTAATATCGGCAGTTTGAAATTGCGTAAATAAATGCGATAACCCTTTTATAAATTGTTCAACCGATTCATTCAGTTGTTTCATTTTATCTTCATAAGTTTCCATGCCGAATAATCTTTTAAAAAACCTCGAAATTTTTAGCAAAATACTTCCCATAGCATGAAATTTTAGTTATATTTGAGCCATCTGCCAAGATAAACTCGTTATAACATTATATCATACCACGCCTGCAAAATAGTCGCAGGCGTTTTGCATTTGTAAAGATAACAATTTATTTGCAATCAATACCCTGGCTGACAAACCCTTTAGCTTTTATTTTTGATTGATTTTGCCATACCTTAAATAGGTTACGGGAACTGAAATAATACCTTGAATACTATCCCCTATAAAAAACCATAGGTTCTGTTGTTTATATTATTTACCCTTGGAGGTTAACCGGAGGTGCGGCCAATATATACTCGCGGGGTATTTCAAATTTTGTAGTCTAAATTGTAGTCAAGTTGTTTATATTTGTAGTAAAGTGTAGTTAATTTTGTTTTAAAACATTGGCTTATAGCTGGTTAAATGGCACTTCATACAAAAAAACAATTCGCTGATTTATGTGGCATTACGCCAGGCAACCTTTCAAATTATGCAAGTCCAAAAAGGCGAAAGGTTGTTTACTCCGGTGATTATGTAGACGATACAATTGAGCCAAACATAAGTTTTCTTAAAAAATGTTTACATAAAAAGGCTGAAAAGAATGTGCCTTTGCCGCCCCTGGAGCTATCGGAAGATTTTTTTGATGAACTTATGATGGGCAAATATGACCCTTCAAAATATAACAGGGAGGCCGAAAAAGAGGCAGTCACTATAATGGTTGAAGCTGGTAAAGAAGGTAAACCATTACTCTTAATTCCGGTTTGCATAAGCAGCACTGCTATTGGTTCACATTTTTTTGATGCTTACAATTTACTTTTGAAGCGCGAAGTGGAAGTATTAAGAAAGGCGGGTATTGTACCTACACCGGAACGCATTGCGCAACTGATAAACTATTATACAGACTTATGTAGGCAAAGTGTGGAGTTATGCCTAAAAGATTTTACAGATACTGTTACTGAAATTATTTCTGAATATGAAGAAATGGAAAAACAAGTCTGATTACCGCAAATCAGGTGCCACCCGGCCGAATAAGTGCATAAGTGCATGCACTTGTCATGCACCTATGCATAGGTATAGGTGCACGTTTATAGGTGCACCTATATGTATATAGTGCATACATGCACACATGCACACGTTGTTTAAAAGGGGGTATCATCAGCTATTTTAAGTGAATAGAAAACAAACCGGCCCGCGTCCCTTGCGGTTATTATTTCAGCAGCCTCCATTTCCTTCAATATATCCGTTCCCTTACGCTTTTTAACATTCATTACCTGCATTATCAGCGCAACAGCTTCGCCGCTTTTCCGTTCCTCTGTAAAAATGAAAGAAGCCGTTTTTTCTAGGCTTTCAGGCCCACTGGCGGTCATCCCTGAATCCTGATCAATAAAAACATGATACTCCTTTGCCTGGTCGTATCTAAAAGGCATTGGCGTGAAATCGGATTTACCCGCGCTGCGAAATTCGTCCGGCTCCAAATAGCTTATATCACCCTTCTTTGTAATTCGCAAAATACTCTCTGCTTTTCTTTCAAGTGTAGTTCCAAAGTGGCCCTGCATCTTTGTGTTACCTTCGCCTGGGTTCAAGTGGCAAATCATAATTATTGCGGTATGGTAATTAACTGATAACCGGCGGAAAAAAGAAACTTTTGCCTCGCTCTCACACTTATCGTTTGTATCGCTTACAAAATCTGCGCCGCCGTCTATAACAACTAAAAATATGCCACCGTGCTTTTCATTCAGCGCCCGAAAAATATTGGTAATAAAAGGCTGGTATTCGCTGAAATTCATACCATGAATAGTATAGCTATAATAGTGATCGGGTTCCTGGTCAAGCTCCGCCCTTTTTAATAATGCATTTTTAAAATTCCGGTAACTGTGCCATGGGCTTTGCTCCGTGTCAATATGTATTACCGCTTTTAGCTCCGGGTTCGGCTTAATTATTATTTCTTCGTGTCCATCCCAGGTATTTGGTATTGCAATGGCACCAGAAAGTAAGATATTTGCGATTGCACTTTTTGCACTTTTTGCTTTACCTGAAATGGCTGTTATATTACCCGGTGTGCAAATTTCTTTACCCTGAATTGTAACTATTGGTATAGGTTTTTCAATTGGCTTTAAAGCACTGATTTTATATGCGTCATACCAGGCAAGAATTTCGTCCGGTGACAATTTAGATAAATCCATATTTGTGGCATCATCAATCATGTCCTCAATTGCACTCATTTGATATTGTTGTTAGATGCTATAAGAAGATAGCCGTCAACTGCCTGGTTTAAATGTTCCCGCAATAGTTGGCACTCAATATTCAGGTTTTGCTTTTCCCCTGATAACACATGTATACAATCTTCACGTTTATTGATTGTATCTTCAAGGGAAAATGTATAGTGAAGCAAACCGATAATTGTTTTAATTATTTCGCCTAAAAATTCAATCCGATTTAATATGTATTTTGCTTTTTTTTCAGGCACACTGGTAAGTTCAATAGCAGTGTAAAATTTAATCTCACTTGCAAGCCTTATAACGGTGTTACATAGTTCAGCAGTATTAGCATTGGCCTTAGCCCGCTTCAAAATATCACTTATGAAAAATGCGTCTTTTTGCGGGGCACCTTCTTTTTGGGTAATTTCGTCCATCGCATTTTTTTTAGTTCGGGGGTAGCCACTTGGCGGTGTGCCCCCGAAATTTTTTAGGCTATAGATTTGCTCCGTTTCTTTTTACCCAAATATTGATCGGCCTGCGCCTGGGTTTCAGCAACGGTTTTTCGGCCCTTCGCATTTAACCATTCATCAATTTCAGATTTTCTGAATATTAACCGTTTGCCGTCTTTTTTGTGTGGTATCTCGCGCAAATGGACTTTGCCATAGATTGTTGCTTTGGCAGGCTTGCCTGGCAGGTATTCGCAAAGCTCATCAAGGGACATCCAACAGTCGGTTGCTTGCGCTGATTGAGTGGAGGTTGTAGAAAGTTGCCGCTCTATATTGGTGACTTTATAGAGTAATTCTGAAACAGCCGCCGGTAACTGGTCGAAGGTTAATTGTTGAGGTTCCATAATTGCATACCGCGTTTTTAAACGGTATTGCAAAAATGCAAAGTGGCATTGGTGGCTAAAAAGGTGAAAATGGTGGCATTGGTGAAATCTTTATTGATGCACTAAGTTACCTGTGAAATACTTATGGAACGTGGAGCGCGTCATGTTATCTTTTTCAATTTTTTGGTCAGAGAAGCAAGAGAATAGATTTTTGGAAAACTCCAAATATGCAATAGGAATAAACCCGCCATTTGTATCCCGGTGAATACTTCCCAACGCTTTAGCAAGTTTCTTAATGTTACGTGGTTTTACAAAAATATTGCTGCTTATTGTTGTTTGCTGTAATAGGAAATAATTAGAAACCGTTTTACATGCTGTATTGTAGTCAGCTTCCGCTCTAAATACATCTTTAAGGGGGTTTAAATATTTCTCTATGGCCTCCTTTATATGATCAGGTATGTTTACAGTTTCCATGCCGCTTATATCGCTATCCAAGGCAGCTGGCTTTGTTTCAGTGCGGCTGATTCTAAGGAAGGAACTATAAAAATCATAAAACGCCTCAACAAGTGGCGCGTATCCATAATAAAACGTCCGTTCATTATCGCTAAAGTTTTTAATGTGCTTCTGAAGCTGAACGCCACTAAGATCCTCTGCATATAATGCTCTTACCTTACCATTTATCCAATCGAATCCTTTACTTATTTTATCGCAGTCGAAATGAATTGCCTCAATTAGCCTTTCTGCGTTATTATTGGGTTCCAACAACAATATTTTGATTTCCCGGATTGCATTGGCTTTTAATTCTAACACATATAATTTAGTGTTATTTATAAATCCTAATATTGGCGGTGTAATAGTGAAGGGGACTTCCTTTAACTCAAATGTTTGTGGGTTTTCAGTATGGCAGGCATCTTTACAGGCCATTTGAAATAACTCAAGCATTGCAAAATAATTATAATATGATTGCAAATTGCTATTAGTTGTTGCTTCCATCGCGTAGAATTATAATATAAATATATTGCATATTAGAAATTCATTAACGTTTCCATCAACTCTTTTTTTGCTTCATCTTCAAAGCCGGCAAAATAACCTTTTGTTGTTTTCATATTGCTATGGCTTAATGCCTCGCTCACAAACTCCATGCTGGCTCCCTGCCTTATGGCATTGGTAGCAAATGAGTGCCTGGCCCAATAGGTAGAAATATCTTCGGTAATGCCCTGGGCAATAGCCAGCTTCTTTAAATTTTGGTTAATGAACCGGGTAAAGTTTTGAATTTTGGCACGTTTGGCGGTTTCGGTATCAGAATCACCCAGGATGGAAAATACAAACTGCTTCGGGTGTTGGTTGGGGTTGCCGTATTTTTCAATGATACTTTTAGCATAGTCGGTAAGATATACCACAACCTCCGTTAAATTTTCTTTGCTGGTCCTTGCTGTTTTGGCCCTTATAAATTTAAAGGTGTTATCGTGTAAATCCTCGTAGCGCAGCAGGGCGATATCTTTTATATTCATACCGTTGCAAGAATAGGAGAAAAACCAAAAATCCTTTGCTTTTTGTTGCGCGGGTGTTTGGGGCTTGGCTTCAAATAGTTGTTTCAGTTGCACCCGGTTTAAAGACTTTTTAACCCGCTTAACCGCAGGCATCCGGTAAGCGCTGCTGCCAAACGGATAAGCGGCCTTATCAATATCACCCGCCTTTATTGCCCTGTTAAATAATGTGCGCAGGGCGCGAAGATAAAAACCAACGGTAGTAAGACTTAGTTTTTTATGTTTAAGCATATAATCTTCATACCCGTTCAACCAGGTTGCGGTTACTTCACTAAACAGCAGCGTTTCGGGCGCTTTGCCTTTTGTGTGCTCAATAAAACCTTTCAGAGATTTTAAACTCAAATCATAGGTGCTGGCCGAGCCTAACTGATTATTTTTTTTGAGTTCCTCAATTACCTGGTTATAGTGCCAAAAAATGTTTTGACCATCGCCGGTCTTGCGGTAAAGTTTCTTTTCGAAAGCCTCAAAGGAGAAAGGCACAATATTTTCGGCTGTATGCTCAGCCTTTTCTACTACGGCCTGCATTTGCCGCCTGACCTCTTTATATTCATTTCGGGGTTTAGCGGTTTCCCAAATACTTTTAAATTCACTTTCGGAAAAATCAAAAACAGTAGAATAGAATTTTTGTATGCGCGGAGCGGAAGTAAATAGCCTTAACCTTACGGGGTATTTACCATTATCTTTTGCTCTCCGGGTATCAAGATAAAGTGAGATAAAATATTGCTTTTCCATGTGCTTTTTGCTTTACTCAAAGATAATCATTTGCATACGATTTGCATACAGAATACAAAAATAAACAGATAAAATCCATTAATAAATATTTGCTGAAATGCCCGTAAACACTGGGTTTTACCTATGATAGAGGTAGAAAAGAGATAACAAAGAGATGGCTTAAAATTCTGACTCATAATCAGAGGGTCCCTGGTTCGAGCCCAGGTGGGACCAC
>PMXD01000208.1 GCA_003165895.1 Bacteroidota bacterium
GTTCAGAAGCACGCTCTTTAAGTGAGATTCAGGATTTGGCATTGTTTAAGGTGCGGCCTATGTTCTCAACCTTAAAAGGCGTTTCTGCCCCTCCGCCTTTTGGTGGTAACCAGAAAACGGTGATAGTAAGAATTGACCCTGAGAAAATAAGGAACTATAATTTTTCGGGCGATGATATTGTGCAGGCGCTTGCCAAGGCCAACAGTATAACCCCGGCGGGCAATATCAGGGTGGGAGATGAGACGCTGATTACCTCGCAAAATGCGGTAGTTGAAAATATTAAAGAGCTGGAAAATGTACCGCTTAAAATTGGCGCAGGATCAACCGTGTTCATCAGGGATATTGGTAACGTAGAATTAGGCGCTGATATAACCACCGGTTATGCTTTAATTAATGGCAAGCGCTCTGTTTATATACCTGTAACCAAACGGGCAGACGCCTCAACATGGGATGTGGTGCAAAGGGTTAAAGCTGCATTGCCCGACATGAGGGCCGCAGTGCCTGATGATATTAGCGTAAGCTATGAATTTGACCAGTCGGGTTATGTAATTAATTCTATTAAAACGCTTATTACCGAAGGTATATTAGGTGCACTTTTAACCGGGTTGATGGTGTTCCTTTTTTTAGGAGACCCGCGTGGGGCCTTTATTGTAATTATAACTATACCGTTATCGCTACTATCAGCAGTAATTGGTTTAAACCTGTTTGGGCAAACCATTAATACCATGACACTTGGTGGTCTTGCACTGGCGATTGGTATCCTTGTGGATGAAACTACAGTGACCATTGAAAATATTCACCATCACCAGGAATCGGGTAAATCAAAAACGCGGGCCATACTGGATGCCTGCAGAGAAATTGCTTTGCCCAAACTTTTGATTTTGCTTTGTATACTGGCTGTTTTTGTTCCTTCCATTTTTATGTCGGGCATTCCCGGTTCTATGTTTTTGCCGCTTTCGCTTGCGGTGGGGCTTGCTATGATTGCTTCTTTCTTTCTATCACAAACGCTGGTTCCGGTATTTGCTAACTGGATGATGAAGGATTTGAAGCCCAATACTGGCGATACCGGTCCTTCAAGGTTTGAAAGATTCAGAACAAAATATAAGGGCTGGTTAAATGGGTTAATTGGCCATAAAGGCATCCTGGTTCCTTCCTTTATTATTGGTTCTGTTGGGTTAGTGGTGCTTGCTTTTTTATTTATTGGCACTGACGTGTTTCCGAGAACAGATGCGGGCCAGGCAACGGTGCGATTGAGGCTTCCGGTAGGTACCAGGTTAGAGCGGACGGAAGAAGCCACCCAAAAGCTATTGCAAATAGCCGACAGCATTACCGGTGGCAAGGTTCAAATCAGCTCTTGCTTTGTGGGCACACAGGCATCCAGTTATCCGGTAAACCTGATTCATTTATGGACGAGTGGGCCCAACGAGTCTGTTATCAAAATTAAACTGAAGGAGAAATCAGGCATTGCCATTGAATCATTTAAGGAGAAGATGCGCAATGCAGTTAAACAACAAATGCCGAAGGCAACTATTTCGTTTGAACCCGGCGACCTGGTTGAGCAGGTATTAAACCTTGGCTCTAACAATCCGATTGAAATTGTAGTGCTTGGAAAAAATTTAAATCAATCGACAGAGATTGCCACAAAGCTTGAAAGCAAATTAAAACCTATCGGCTTCCTGCGGGANNCGCTAAATTATCCGGGTATTAAAGTGAATATTGACAGGGTGAAGGCCGGCCAGTTGGGTTTAACGGTTGATCAAATCAGCAAGTCAACAGTGGCTGCTACTTCATCAAGCAGGTTTACTCAACCTAATTACTGGCTGGATAAGAGTACAGGTACGGCCTATCAAATCCAGGTTGAATATCCGGAATATAGAATGAACAGCCGCGACCAACTGGATTTTGTACCGGTTTCGGGCAATGCCGGCAATACCGTTTATTTGAGAGATGTTGCTACCACATCAATGTTTACTTCGCCGGGTGAGTATGACCGGATTAATCAGCAGCGCTTTATTACTCTTACAGCAAACATTCATAATAAAGATATGGGCTCGGCCATTAAAGAAGTAAACAAAGTAATTGCTTCGCTTGGCGAATTGCCTAAAGGAGTTAAAATTAATACCCGTGGGCAATCGGAATTATTAAGCCAAACCACCGCTGAATTACAGTCAGGTTTGCTGATTGCAATTGTCGTCATTTTTCTGATGTTGACTGTTAGTTTCCAGTCTTTTAAATTATCACTGGCTGTTCTTTCAATTATTCCTGCGGTGGTGGCCGGGGCGCTGCTATTATTATTGGCTACCGGAAAAACCCTGAATATTCAATCTTATATGGGCATTATTATGGCAGTCGGGGTGGCGGTTGCCAACGCTATTTTGCTAATCACAAATGCTGAGACTTTACGCAAAGAGAATTATTTGTCAGACTTTACTATCACCGCAGGTTACAACCGTATACGCCCTATTTTAATGACCAGCGTTGCCATGATGGCGGGTATGATACCTATGTCGATTGGTTTAGGAGAAGGTGGGGACCAAACTGCGCCATTGGCAGTAGCTGTAATTGGCGGCCTTATTTTCTCTACGTTAAGTACTTTGATTTTTCTGCCGGCAGTATATGCCTGGATTACCGGAAAGAAACCCTATGCAAATCCTTCGCTTGACCCTGAAGACAAAAACAGCACCCATTATGATGCAATTGCACAATAAGTTTTTTTGCGCCTTGGCTGCGGCTATGGTAATTTGCTTTTCAGATGGCTGCAATAACGGCCCCGTGAAGGAAGAGGCAAAGGCCGGCAAGACAGATTCTGTTGCCACGTTTATTCTTAAAAAAGAAGCACTTAATAAAGAGGTTTCTTTTCCCGGAGAGTTATTGCCGATGGACAGGGCCGAGGTTTATGCAAAAGTTTCGGGCTACATAAAAACTATTCAGGTTGATATTGGCGATAAAGTGCAGCAGGGGCAGGTAATTGCGGTTTTAGACGCCCCGGAGGTTAGCGCTAATTTTGCACAGGTAAATTCGGATATGCAATCGGCTAAATCGAGATATAACGGAAGCCTGGATGCTTATAAGCGAATTGCGAATGCCGCTAAGGTGGATGGCACTGTTGCTTTGGGTGAACTGGAAAAAAGCAGGAGCCAGATGCAGACTGATAGTGGCGCTTATGAAGCCGCTAAATCAAAAATGGAAGTGTATAGCCAGTTAAGGGATTACTTAACAATCCGATCGCCTTTTGCCGGAGTTATTACGCAACGAAATGTGGACCCAGGTACCTTGGTTGGTACCAATAACGCTAAGCCTATGTTCATCATAGAAAATAATAGTACACTGCGATTAAGGTTACCCATCCCTGAAGCTTATACTTCTGCCAACCCCGATAGTTCAGTAATTCATTTTACGGTTGATGCATACCCGGGCATAACTTACAAAGCAAAGTTATCGCGCAAGGCCGGGGCTTTAAGTCAGGTTAACCGTACCGAAACATGGGAATTTCTTTACACCAATAAAGACAACCAGTTAAAATCAGGGATGTTTGCCAATGCGAATATTAAATTTGGAAGAACACTTCCAACCTTTGTTATACCGGTTAGCGCAGTAGTAACTAATCTTGAAAAGCGTTTTGTTATCCGCCTTAAAAGCAATAAAACGGAATGGGTAGATGTAAGAAACGGAATTGCACCTGATAACAGAGTTGAGGTATTCGGAAACCTTACAGAAGGCGATACGCTGATTTTAAGAGGAACGGATGAAATAAAACCGGGGAAGGAATTTATTCCTAAATTTTAACCCGGTGTTATTATTCAATATTGTCTTACGATTTGATTGTCATTATTAAGGCCCCTTTTATTAAACCACCATGTATCAATAGTAAATTGGGTGCGAAGGGTAAATACATCATCCTTTTTATAGTCTGAAGTAAAACCTGCAAGACAAGAAGATTCGTTAACCACATGATCGTACCAAAGCATTAGTTTGAAGTATGGTAAGGGGCTTATGGTATAGCCAAAACTAAAGGTATTGTACGTTAAATCGGTAGTACCAAAGTTATTTGCTTTGGTAAGCCCTTTGGCCGTAACCTGTGTGTTCGGGTTGTAACTATCAAATTTAAAAACAAGGTCCTGGTTTATGGTTTGCTTACCCATCTGATTATGAAAGCTCTGCGTAAAGGTTGCTATAATGCCATTAAACTTACGGATATAAAGGTCTACACCGTTAGTGGTTAAAGTTACGGGTACTGTGCCGCCGGTGGGCGTTTCGACATAAGTGGTTGTAGTAGTGGTTGGTACCCCGGTGCCAGTGCCTAGGGGAACGGCTGATGAACCCGATGTGCCGGGTTCTGTGCCACTGATATATTCGCCGCGTAACATGGTTGTGGCCGAAGCTTTACCGGCTATTTTATAATCAAGGTTTAGCTGCAGGTGCCCACCGTAATAATCGCGGGCATAGTAGGTATGGTATTTACCGGCTGTATCGGCGGTGCCGGCAGTAACGTTTTTAAATATATCCTCGCCGGCGCTGTTTTTCACCACTTCGTACACATTATTGGTTGTTTGTAAAACGCGGCCATTATAAACGGAGCCGCTTGCGTTTACACTGATTTGCAAATCGCTGCTTACTATCCATATGCGGCCAATAAATATGCGGCCAATAAAATCTTTAGCGCTTTGGTATGTACCTGTATTAATGCCGCTTTGCCCGGCCCCGGTGCTGCCTATACCGGTGCCATTTACAACAGCGGCATCTACGCGGAAATATACAGGCTTAAAGGTACGGGGCGATTCAATGATTGCTGTAGCCCCTAATTCGCTTTCCTGTGGCATTAATAGTTGTATTACGCGCGCCTGTTCGGGCGATTCGCTGGTGCTGTTTACAATCGGGGCCTCGTATCCGAAAGCACGGCGAAATATCCCTCCTTCAAAGCTGAACCAACCCGTCCATGGATCTGCGATTCTGCCATAAAAGTCTTTTACTGAGTTAAAGCCTTTTTCTGTAGCATCCATTTGAAACATAAACTCACCTACTTTAATTGAATCGCCGCATTTGTTCACTATTTCATGCTGCCAGGTTAACCTGAACCTGCCCCGCCGAACCAGAAAGCGGTTATTTGCTGCTACGGGAAAATTGCCACCCTGAACGCTCGATATACCTGCCGTATCAGCACGTTGCCATTCTACCTGAGCATAAGCATCAAACCTGAAATCGCGTAGCACATTCAATATTTGGTCTGCTTTTTTAAAGTGTTGTTCTATCCGGGCCGAATCGGCTGCATAATTTTGGGCGCTGGCTGTTAATGCAACTAATATCAATGCAATTGCAGGAAGTAGCTTTTTCATCATTTAAGTTTAATGCGGTTCAGGTTGTTTATTTTTTTTCGTTGCAAATATATAAACCCTATATACTCTACCAAAAAGATAGACTATAATTTTTTATGACAACTTTTCTGCACTACCCTGCATTTAACCCGGCATTTACCATTGTTTTAAACTTTGCTTACTTTCTATAGTCTGTATTAAAACACAAAAAACAACACAACATGAAAAAGACATCCCTAAACCTAATCATGCTTTTAATAGCGGTGATGGCTTTGACCATCAGCGGCTGTAAAAAAGAATCAACTACGGATGACAGCGTTGCTGCCAACGATGCCTCTAACATCTCAACGGTAATGAACTCAACAGGCGATGATGTGGATAACGCCATGAGTACCAACCATTCCATTTCAGGTAAAACCGAAAGTCTTGTTTTTGAAACTATTTATGGGGCTACGGTAGTAATTGATTCTAACGGTGCAAACCCTGGAACAGCTGTTATTACTTACACCGGAACCGATTTTTATGGTATAATCCAACGCAGTGGCACTATAACCATTACGCTTGAAGGGTATCAAAACGGAGTGCGTTGGAGAGATACCGGTGCTATGCTGCAGATTGTTTATGACCTTACCGCTACCATTAACGGCAATACGTATTCCTTTGCGGGCACTCATTATATTGAGAACGTATACGGTGGCCTGGCTTACCAGGTTATGGATGGTTTAGTATCCGGCACTGTAACCCGCAAACACACCTGCAACAATGCCAATATTACTTTCCCCGGCGGCTCAGTAAGGGCGTGGAGTTTCAACCGCATCAGAACATTCAGCATTATATATGGTAACCCTACCATTACTCTTTCAGGTGATACCACCGTAAACGGAATATCAAATGTAGCCCAGTGGGGTACCGACAGGCTTGGTGAAGCCTTTTATGCCTCTATACCTAAAACTATTTCAAGTGGCTTTGCCTGTGGCTTTTTTCATCCAACCGCAGGGGAACATGTTCACCATGTAGCAAATAGGACCGTTACTATTGATTACGGCGTTAATTCAGATGGAGGGGCTTTTACAGGTTCTGGTTGTGCATACGGATACCAGATGACTTATACTAAAGGCTCTAAATCAGTTACGGCAGTATTCCCATATTAATAAACAACAGCCCCCAGGTTATTGAAAAAATCCTGCTCATACTGAGCGGGATTTTTTATGCAAAAAATGTAAAGATTTTATTCATTGGCCGCCACGCACCAGTTTTTTTCTACTTTTACACCGTAAAGTTACATTTACTATGTTTTTAGGTTCGAAAATTAAGATAATGATCATGGCAGCCATTTACGTGCTGCACATTACTTTTTTCGATATCTTAATGAGTGATAACTTCAGGGATACCAACAATTGCTCCATTACTTCTGCGTCTCATCAACGTCCACAAAATAAATTTCCAGCCGAATCTTCATATCGTCTGTTAGTCAAACATGATCAGGCTAAGCAAATACTTGTAAATATTCCCGATGCTATTGATTTTGTATCAGGAACTTTTTCAGGTTTGCTTCATGTGTCCGATAAGCAGCCGCTGTTTGGCGCTTTGGCACAATTGAATGCAAACACATTCAAATTATACCGGCTTTACCGGGTATTTCTTATTTGATTTTATTGGTTAGTTATTGCTGTCTGTTGCCTGGTTCAGGTCAGCAGGGGCTGATAGTTATTTTGTTTGTCAAAGGGGGATTTGTGGCAAACAAAATTACTGGAGGAGCTTTTTTCAATAGGAATAAATGGGTAACGGAGGCAGGCTCTTTTTCGCTTGTTGTCCCGTTACCCGCTATTGAAAGTCAATAAATAAAAGATGATTAAATTATTAATCCGAATAGAATCCTGTTATAATTTATGTAAAGATTTATGGGTAAGAAAGGGCAGACGGAGCGAACATCCTCTGTTCGTAGACCGTCGCCCGACCATAAAGCTTATCGAAGTAATTAAAAATCATGAGTAAAATAATAAGCTTTATCTTGGGAGAAAGGTTTCGGAGGACTGCTATAGCAGGCCCGGTTTTGCTGTTAAAACCTTTATATTATCAAAACATAATCAAAATTTTGCCCATGAATTTTATAAGAACTATCGCTTTTATAGTGTTGTATATTACCGGTTTGGGCTTTATGCCTGCGGTAAAAGCCCAACAGCCGCTGTCGTTGCAGGGATTATTACAATCCATGGGCAGCAACTATGAACTGCTGAAGCAACAAGGCAGTTTAGTACAAGCTAACCGGGCCGCAGCAAAAGCTACTGATTTTGACAGGTTACCGCATTTAAATGTGATGGCCCAGGCTGCTGCAGGCAGCGATAATAACCTGAAGGGTGCCTTAAACGGTTACGGCATGATACCTTCAGATGTAAGTAACGCACTGCCGCAAAGCAACCTGTCTGCAATTGGCGGAGACGCTCTTTTTACAGGTGTTAACTGGGAGGCCATAAACTTTGGCGAATACAAAGCCAACGAAGGACTGGCTAAATCTAACTTGCTGGTTCAAATGAATACGCTGGTCAATACGCAATACAATTTAGATGGGTTTGCCGCGGCCTATTATCTTGAACTGATAAGGCAATATGAGCTGCAAAATGTGCAGCAGGACAATGTTACGCGGGTGCAGCAACTAAAAAATATTATTGTGGCCCTTGCGCAGTCGGGTGTACGGCCGGGAGTAGATAGCGAAGTGGCTTCCGCTGAATTATCCAAATCAATTATTGCCCTTCAACTGGCGCAAAAAAACCTGGCACAAACGCAGGTGCAGTTATCTACGTTAACAGGTGTTGCCAGTAATCAGCTTATACCTGATACCGCTGGGGGGAAGAAGCTGACTGTAGATGGGGTAACTTTTGTTGCAACTGTTGCTGCCGATACCCTGCACCACCCGGTAATTGACCTGTTCAGCTCTATTTACAAAGAAACCCAGGCGCGGCTCAATCTTGAAAAGAAAAGCTATTACCCAAAAATATTTCTGGATGCAGATGCGTGGATGAGGGGTTCAAGTCTCAATAGTGCAGGTGTGTACAACAGCGATATTTTAACCGGTTATGAACCCAGCAGGTTTAATTATTTTTTGGGCCTTACTATGACTTATGATATTGTAAACATTGCGCGTAAAAGGCTCAATTCAAATATTTATAAGTTTCAGGCAGAGGCTGCTTCGCACTTGTTAGAGAACGAAAAAATCAATTTGAACAGCGAAGTTCAACAGGCGTTGATTGAGAAGGATTTTCAGTTAAGTCAACTCGCTGAAACAAAACATGAGGTAGATGAAGCGGGCCGGGCCTATACCCAACAGCTTAGCTTATATAATAACGGCTTGTCGTCTATTATTGAATTGAATACTGCCCTGGATTATTACATACAGGCGCAGAAGGATTATGTTGAAGCCAACGTTGGCTTAATGAAAAGTATTATTAATTATTCATTGGTTACCAACTCGTTCACGGCGTTGGTTCAAACCTTAAAATTATAAAACTATGTTTTTAGTAAGGCTTGCACTGCAAAGGCCCATTACACTGGTAGTTATATTTACAAGCTTAATAATATTTGCATTATTAAGCTTAACCAAAATCCCCATTGATATTTTTCCCAGGCTCAACCTGCCGTCTATTTATGTTATTGAACCTTACGGTGGCATGTCGCCACAGCAAATGGAAGGTTATTTCTCTACCGGTATGCAGGATTATTTCCTGTTTGTAACCGGGGTTAAGAATATTGAAAGCCGTAACGTTCAGGGGCTTACTTATATGAAGCTCACTTTTTACGAAGGAACAGACATGGCCCAGGCCTCTGCCGAAGTTGCTACCTACGCCAGCCGCACCCTTAAATTTTTCCCCGAAGGGGCATTGCCTCCTTTAATTGTGCGCTATGATGCTTCCTCTTTACCTGTAGGCGAATTGGTTTTTTCAAGCCCCGACAAATCGCTGAACGAGATATATGATTTGGCTATGACCCGTACGCGGCCTATGTTTGCTACAGTGCCGGGCTTGTCAGTTCCTCCGGCTATGGGTGGCACTGCAAGGTCAGTAATAATAAATGTGGTACCCGATGAGCTGCGGTCGCATAACCTCAGTCCGGATGATTTGGTACACGCCATTGCCCGCAGCAATATTATGGCCCCCTCCGGTAACCTGCGGGCTGGTAATATCATGTATTTAACTACGGATAATGCGTTGGAACAAACAGTAAACGATTTTAGTAAAATACCGCTTAAAGTAGAAGGTGATAGAACTGTTTATATTGGTGATGTGGCCCATGTGGCAGATGCCGCTGATATGACGGTTGATTATGCCCTTATTAACGGCAGGCGTTCTATTTATATACCCGTAGTTAAAACAGCCGATGCTTCTACATGGGAGGTAGTAAAGAACCTGAAAGCCCGTCTACCAGAAATGCAAAGCCTTTTGCCGGACGATGTTCAGATTCAATACGAATTTGACCAGTCGGTATTTGTTATTAATGCTGTTAAGAGCCTGGTTAGCGAAGGTATTTTAGGCGCCCTGCTGACCGGTTTAATGGTAATGCTTTTTTTACGCGATTTGCGTAGCTCACTGATTGTGATAGTTACTATTCCTGTCTCAATTATGATAGGCGTATTGTTTCTGCACCTGGCAGGCCAAACCATTAACATTATGACCTTGAGCGGACTGGCACTGGCAGTAGGTATATTGGTGGATGAGGCCACCGTTACGATAGAAAACGTGCACCAGCATTTTGAAATGGGCAAAAATAAGCGCCGGGCTATTTACGATGCCTGCGCTGAAATAGCCTTGCCCAAGCTGTTAATCCTGCTTTGTATACTGGCAGTATTTGCACCTTCGTTATTGATGCAGGGTATACCTAAGGCTATGTTTTTGCCCCTGTCGTTAGCTATTGGTTTTTCTATGATAGCTTCATATTCTGCCGCGCAAACCATTGTTCCTATTTTATGTAACTGGTTTTTGGACCCATCCAAATATGCGCACTATGACCATACCAAGGTGCATGCACATGCCGGCGAAGCCCTGGACCCACAGGAGGTAGGACAAATAACAAGCCATGCGCTTGAAGAAAATGTTCATCCTGAACAGAACGATTTTTTTCAAAAATTAAAGAGGCGGTTTACTGTTATATTAACCAACAATATGCCCCGTAGAAGATTCAATTTCCTGGCCTATGCTTTTGTAACCATTTTATTGGCAGGGCTTGGCTTTACTTTTATTGGTAAAGACATGTTACCCAAAATTAATAACGGGCAGTTTCAAATGCGGTTAAAGGCACCTGAGGGAACCCGCCTTGAACGCACGGAAGAAAAAACACAACAGGCGCTGGCTATTATTGATAGCACAGTTAATGGCCACGTTGCCATTACCTCAGCATTTGTTGGCCCGGTATCTTCCAACTATGCTACCAGTAATCTTTTTGTATTCAACTCAGGCTCACATGAGGCTGTTATACAGGTTGAGTTAGATGAGGATTACAAAATAAAGACGGATGTATTGAAAGAGGCTTTGCGCAAAAACTTTCACCGGCTTATGCCCGATGTTTCTATAAGCTTTGAGCCTATTGACCTTACTGAAAAGATAATGAGCCTGGGAGCTTCTAACCCGGTTGAGGTTCGGGTATCAGGTAAAGATGTAAAGCAGATAAGCGGGTTTGCAGATTCTTTGCGTGGCTTTATGAAAGAAATACCCTGCCTGCGGGATGTTCAGATTGAACAATCGTTACACTACCCTGATATTGATATTAAACTGGACCGGCTAAAAATTGCCCAGTTTGGTTTAGACCCGCAACAGGTTTCAAACTCTCTTACATCGGCAACTACTTCAAGCCGGTTTATTGAAAAAAACCTTTGGCTGGATAACAAAACTGCCTATACCTACCAGGTGCAGGTTCAGGTACCTGAATACGCCATGAACAGCATTAATGAGTTAAAAGAAATACCCCTCATAAAAGGGCAGCCCCGGCCAAATTTGGGCGATGTGGCACAATTTAAAGTTACAACCACTCCCGGCGAATATGACCGCGCCGGGCCCCGCCGGTTTTTAACTATTGGCGCCAACGTAAACGAAAAGGACCTGGGTTCGGCAACTGCGCTGGTTGAAAAGGCCGTAAAGAAAATGGGTACCCCATCCAAAGGGGTAAAGGTTGAAGTATTGGGCATGTCGTCTTTGCTAACTGAAACATTAAGCGACCTGCAAAACGGCCTGATGTTTGCCGTTTTGGTTATCATGCTTTTACTTGCGGCAAACTTTGAATCGTTTCCGGTAGCATTTACTGTGGTAAGCACTGTACCTGCCGTTATTACTGGTGCACTGGCAATGCTGTTGTTAACGGGCTCAACCCTCAATCTTCAATCATATATGGGTATTATTATGAGTACAGGGGTTTCTGTGGCAAATGCGTTGCTGATTGTAACCAATGCTGAGCGCCTGAGGCTTGAAATGAGGGATACCTCTAAAGCAGCTATTGTAAGTGCCTCTATACGTTTACGTCCTATTTTAATGACCAGCATTGCCATGATAGCAGGTATGATACCTATGGCAACGGGTATGGGCGAGGCTGGTGAACAAACTGCACCCCTGGGAAGGGCTGTAATCGGGGGCCTTATCGGTTCAACACTAGCTGCTTTATTTATTTTGCCACAGGTTTACACCTGGGTGCGCGAACGTTCTGATTATGAAAGTGGTTCGTTAATGCCGGAAGATATTGAGTAATAATTAAAAATAAGATAATGAAAAATATAATATTAATAGTAACATTTGTTTTTCTTCTTGCAGGTTGCAAAAATAACAAACCGGTTGACCTGACACAAAAGGCGGGGACAGCTAAAAAGGTTGAAACCGTTAAAGTCGGCAGGGGCTCTTTAAGCTCTGTTATTAAAATACCCGGACAGTTAAAGCCTTTTGAGGTAGTAGACATTTACCCTAAAGTGAATGGCTTTGTAAAGCAAATGTTTGTTGACCGTGGAAGTGTGGTGCACACAGGGCAGGTATTAATGACTTTGGAAGCACCTGAAATTGAAGAGCAATTTCAGGCCGCTGAAAGCAAAATGCTGCAATCGCAGGAGCAGATAAATGCCAGCCGCGACAGGTATTACCGCTTAAAAGCAGCCTCTAAAACCCCGGGTGCGGTTTCGGACTTAGACCTGGTGAATGCACAATCCAAGTACCAGTCTGACAGCGCTTTTGTTCAATCTGAACAAGCCAATGTAAATGCAGTTCGGGCCTTGAAGGATTATCTTGTAGTAAGAGCGCCTTTTGACGGCGTGATAACCGAGCGGAACGTGCACCCCGGAACGCTTACCGGTCCTAACTTTAAGCAGGAAAACAAACCATTGCTAAACTTGCAGGAGATAAGCAAGCTAAGGCTTGAAGTATTTATTCCGGAAGAATATTCGGATAAGCTGGATATAAAGGATGATACTATCGCCTTTACAACGGATGCTTTGCCGGGCCAAATATTCCGGGCAGATATTTCCCGCTCGGCGAATTCATTAAATAACGATTACCGTTCAGAAGCGATTGAGGCCGATGTGGATAATAAGAAAAACACTTTTAAACCCGGCATGTATGTTGAGGCTGATATAAAAGTCAGTTCGCAGGTGCAATCGTTTACAGTTCCGGCATCTGCCATTGTAACTTCCACCGAAAGAAAATATGTTATTGTGTTGGACAATGGTAAGGCCCGGTTTGTAACTATCAAGGAGGGTATAACCAATAACGGTATTACTGAAGTTTTTGGAGACTTTAAAGGGGACGAAATGGTTATGAAAAACCCGAACAGCGAAATTAAGGATGGAGATGTAGTAAGTCAATAAGGCCCGGTATTTGCACAGGGCAATCGGGTCTAAATTTNNAAATCGTGGGCTATGTAAATTGCAGGCAAAAAATGGTTTTAACCATTTAAATGAGGCCAAAATTTTCCAGACCCGATTGCCCTGGGTATTTGCAATAACGGGTTGGTTTTGATAAATTTTAAATTGTGAACCATGAACTTAGTAACCGCAGCACTTAACCGGCCCATAACTGTAATGGTTGGTTTTTGGGCCCTGTTGATTTTTGCGGGAATGAGCCTGCTGAAAATACCCATTGATATATTTCCGGCTATGAATTTGCCGGCCATATATGTGATTGAGCCTTATAATGGCATGTCGCCTGAACAAATGGAGGGATTTTTTGCAACCAGCCTGCAAGACCAGTTTTTGTATGTAGACGGCATTAAAGCTATTGAGAGCCGCAATACCCAGGGCCTTACCTACATTAAGCTTACCTTTTACGAAGGCACCGATATGCCTACCGCTACGGCCGAAATAACAACCTATGTAAGCCGGGCATTAAAGTTTTTTCCACCAGGCGCGCTGCCTCCTTTAGTGGTTCGTTTCGATGCTTCATCATTACCGGTGGGCGAACTGGTTTTTTCAAGTAAAGATAAATCGCTGAACCAAATATATGACATGGCTACCACGCGGGTAAGGCCGATGTTTGCCGATGTGCCCGGCCTTTCAGCCCCACCGCCAATGGGAGCCAATGCCCGCTCTGTAATTATTAATGTTGACCCTGATAAAATGCAGGAGTTCAATGTGTCGCCTGAAGAAGTAGTGCAGGCTATCACTCAATCTAACGTTATGTCTCCTTCAGGTAATTTACGTATTGGCAACACCATGTACATTACTGCTGATAACTCTTTGGAAAAAAAGGTTGCTGATTTTGGCAGCATTCCCATAAAAACGCATGATGATAAAACGCTTTTCGTTAACGACCTGGCCCGTGTAGAAGATGCGGCCGATATTACCGTAGACTACGCACTTATAAATGGCAAACGCTCGGTGTATATTCCTGTTGTAAAAACGGCGGACGCATCTACCTGGTCAGTGGTGCAAAGTTTAAAAGCACATATACCCGAAATGCAGAGCCTGCTGCCTGAGGATGTTCATATTCAATACGAATTTGACCAGTCTGTTTTTGTAATGAATGCCGTAAAAAGTTTAGCTACCGAGGGTATTTTGGGGGCAATACTTACAGGATTGATGGTGCTGTTGTTTCTGCGCGATTTACGAAGTTCGCTGGTGGTTATTATCACTATTCCGGTTTCAATTATGATTGGCATTCTGATGTTAAGCCTTGCAGGGCAAACCATCAATATAATGACGTTAAGCGGCCTTGCACTGGCAGTGGGCATATTGGTGGACCAGGCGGTGGTAACTATTGAAAACATACACCAGCATTTTGAGATGGGGAAAGATAAACAGCAGGCTATTTTTGATGCCTGTTCTGAAATTGCCTTTCCGTTGTTTCTTATTCTCCTTTGTGTTTTGGCTGTATTTGTACCTTCGTTTATGATGAAAGGAGTACCCAAGGCCATGTTTATGCCCCTATCATTATCCATAGGTTTTTCTATGATAGCCTCGTATGTGGGGGCGCAAACGCTGGTGCCCATTTTGGCCAACTGGATATTGAAGGAGCATAAAGGCGAACATGACCACGCCACCGAAGCATTGGATAATAAAGAAGAGAAGGAAGTAGAGAGCCACACCGAACACGAGGAAGAAAAAGGAACGAAGAACAGTTTTTTCGACAAATTAAAAATGCGGTTTACAGCCATCCTCGAGCGGTTGATGAATTATAGGAAGATAAGTGTAATAGTCTATTTCGTTGTTGTGATTGCATTGGCCGGGGTCTGCTTTATAACTATTGGAAAGGACATGATGCCACAGGTTAACAACGGGCAGTTTCAAATGCGCCTGGAAGCCCCTGAAGGTACGCGGCTGGCGCGCACCGAAGAAAAAGTGCAACAAGTGCTGGGTATTATTGATAGTACAGTGAAGGGCCATGTAGAAGTTAGTTCAGCCTTTGTAGGCCCGGTTTCTGCCAACTATGCCACCAGCAACCTGTATGTTTTTAATCCCACCTCTAACGATGCTGTTATACAAGTAAAGCTGGACGAAAATTACAAGATAAAAACCGATGAACTAAAAGATGCACTAAGGAAAAACATTGGTGCTATTATGCCCGATGTGCATATTACCTTCGAGCCTATTGACCTTACTGATAAAGTACTAAGCCAGGGCGCCACTAACCCAATAGAGGTGCGCGTTGCAGGCAAAAATGTGGAGCAGATATTCAACTTTGCCGATTCTGTCAGGCTTAAAATGAAAAATCTGCCTTTTTTAAGGGATGTGCAGATACAGCAATCGCTTAACTACCCCACCGTTGAAATAACAATTGACAGGTTCAAACTTTCGCAATTCGGGCTGAATATAGACCAGGTATCTAACTCTCTTACTTCATCAACTACTTCGAGCCGGTTTATTGAAAAGAATTTTTGGTTAGATCATGTAACTGCATACACCTACCAGGTGCAGGTGCAGGTGCCTGAATATAAAATGGACAATCTAGATGCTTTAAAAGGGATACCGCTTGTAAAAGGACAAAACCGCCCTAACCTGGGCGATGTTGCCGATTTTAAACTTACCACCAGCTATGGCGAGTATGACCGCGCAGGGCCGCGCAGGTTTTTAACCATTGGCGCCAACATCCATAAAAAGGATTTAGCCTCGGTTACAAAGGCAGTAGAAAAAGTGGTAAAAAGTATGGGCACCCCTCCCAAAGGAGTGGTGGTAGAAATATTGGGTATTTCTTCTTTATTAAGTGAAACCTTAGATAGCCTTCAAAATGGGCTGATATTGGCCGTGCTGGTAATATTGCTATTGCTTGCCGCTAACTACCAATCATTTCCTGTAGCTTTTGCCGTGGTAAGTACCGTACCTGCGGTGATTCTGGGTTCGCTGACCGCTCTTTTTATTACCGGTTCAACGCTTAACCTGCAATCGTATATGGGCATGATAATGGGGGTTGGCGTATCGGTAGCCAATGCCATTTTAATTGTTACCAATGCAGAGCGGTTAAGGTTGGAAAACAAGGATGCCACAAAGGCGGCTATCACCAGTGCGGGTATTCGTTTACGGCCGATATTAATGACCAGCTTAGCCATGATAGTGGGTATGATACCTATGGCATTAGGTATGGGCGATGCGGGTGAGCAAAGTGCACCGTTGGGCCGGGCCGTTATTGGCGGACTGGTTGCTTCAACTTTTGCGGCATTGTTTATTTTACCGCAGGTATATTCATGGGTAAGGCAAAAGAGTTCGTTTAACCGGATTTCGCTAATGCCTGAAAAAAAGGCTTAGCATGTGGAGATCATGAAGAACTGAACGAACATTAATATAAAAACAATATGGAAGAATCAGGCAATGAACGGGGGAATAGGTGGAAAGGCAATGCAAGTGATCTTTTAGCAAATGAAAGAACATTTCTGGCATGGGTAAGAACCGGTATTGGCATTATGGCCTTCGGTTTTGTTGTGGTAAAGTTTTCATTATTCATTAAGCAACTCGCAGTTATTTTAGGAAATAAGGTAGAGATTCAGCCTAAAGGATACTCATCAATAACCGGGATTGTGTTGGTTGCTTTTGGAATACTGCTTATTCTGTTCTCTTTTCTAAGTTACAAACGCACTGAAAAACAATTGAATGCCGGTGATTACAGGCAATCGGATTTCTTAACAGGGCTTGTTGCTTTATTTATTTTTGCCGTGGGTATGTTTTTACTTATTTACCTGATTGAGAGTATATAAGGTTTAATGCTGAGCAAGGGTATCATTTTAAATATGAGTAATTCCCAAGGTAACCTTACCAGCAATAAAGTAAGGGCTGCTTTGTAATGAGTAGAAAAAAGAGATAACATCTTGAAAAAAGATGTCATCTCTCCCGATTCTAAAAGTTTATCTCAATAATGTAACCGTGCCTTTATAAGCGCGTGAAGTATTATCCTGAAACACAATACGCAGGTAATAACTATATACGCCCATAGCGGCAGGTTTGCCTTTAAAAGTTCCGTCCCAACCTCCATTGGCATCGTTACTCTGGTAAACTTTTTCGCCCGAACGGTCAAATATCATCCATTCAAAATAAAGGGCCTGGCTGCAATACGCCTGTAGCGTGGAGTTGGCATTTCCTGTTCCGGGTGTAAAAGCATTGGGTATAAATACTACCGGGACGGCGTAAATAGTTATGTAATCTACTTTGGTGGCCGAGTCGAGGCAGCCGTATTGATTTGAGGCTACCAGGGTAACCGTATAGTTACCCGGGGCTTTATAAACATGCGAGGGCGATGCGAGGCCTGAGGACAAATTATCCCCAAAATTCCAATACCAGATAGTGGCACTGGTAGATTGGTTAGTAAATATAACAGGGTCTGAACTATCGTTAAATGAACTAACCGGATTGGCAGCAAAGGCGGCATTAACAGCCGGAAAAATAAAATCAGTTTGCGTTAAGGTATCATTACAAGAACCTAATTCGGCTATCAGTGTTACCTGAAACGAATCGGAAGTTGCATAGATATGTGTAGGCCCAGATTGGGTAGAACTATTTCCATCTCCAAAATACCATAGATAATTGTTGCCTGTACCCGGGGTAGAGGTATTATCAAAAGTAACCGGTGTACCCGCACATGCTGAAACCGGATTAAACTGTGCCGAAGGATTTGGATTAACTGTTACAGTTACGGTAGTATCGCTGCTGCAATTATTGGCATCGGTAACGGTTACCTGGTAACTGGTAGTTTGTGCAGGGTCGGCAACAGGGTTGGCTATGTTGGCATTGCTTAACCCGGTTGCCGGTGTCCAAACATAAGTAGTTCCGCCACTGGCCGTTACCTGGGTGCTTTTTCCCGAACAGATAGTTGGCGAGGCAGGCACCACAGTAATTGTTGGCAGCGGGTTAACGGTTAAAAGAACACTATCGAAACCTGGACAGCCAGAGGTTGGGCTGATATAGGTATAAGTTAATTCATGCTGGCCTGCACCTGCTGCTGAAGGGTCAACCGTACCCGAAGGGCTGGTAACACCAGCACCGGTCCAGGCACCACCGGCCGGGGTAAAATTGGTAAGGGTTATGGGCGCTGCATTAATACAAAGCGGTGCAGGATTGGCTCCAACGGTTATTGCCGGGGCAGGCACTACCGTGGTAGTTATAGTATCGCTGGGTATGCTTGGGCAACCATTATCAACGGCCACTACGGATATACTATTGTTAATAGGTAAACTATTAGTGGTATAAGTAGATGAAGAGCCATCCTGAACAAGGGTGCTTCCGTTAAAAAACAGATAAGCAGTGTCGCCGGTTGGTGTTGCTGATGCGGTGAATGTTACAGGCAAACCCTGGCAAATTGAATCGCTGGGTGCAGCACTGCTGGTCATGGTAACCGTTGGAGTTGGCCTTACAGTTACGCCCAGGTTAGCAATGGGCGGGTTAGGGCAACCATTTTGTAAGGCAACCACCATAATGGAATCGCCGTTATTAAAGTTTGAAGTGGTATAGGTATTAATACTGCTATCCTGCACCGAAACACCATTTACCCAAAACTGGTAACTGGTAAGGCCAGCCGGGCTAATATCAACAAAGTCGGTATTGCCCTGGCAGATATTGGTGTGTTCCAGCGAATCAGAAATAATCGGGGTTGGCAAAATTACAACTGGGTCGTTGTTGCTTGGTAAACTTGTGCAGCCATTTTTAGTGACCATTACACTGGGATTGTTACCTGTGCCCAATGCATTTGTAATCCAGACATTGGATGGCCCGGTTTGCTCGGTTGCCGACCCGTTTGAAAAAGCATAAGAATCGTAACCGGGTGTTGCCGTAAATATAACGGTATCGCCGGCGCAACTGGTATCATTGGGTGTTGAATTGGTAAGTACCGGGGTGACAGGAGTTGGATTTATCAGGGGATGTATTGTTGCACTTGGGTTGCTGTAACAAGCGCCCAGAAAACCTAAAACGGTTACGCTATCGCCGGGTTGAAGGGAATTGGTGGTAAAGGTACTATCCGAAATGGCTGTTGCTGTTGGTACGGGCACTCCATCTACAAAAAATGTATAGTTGGTATAACCCGGCGTGGCACTAAAAGTTATATTGCTATTCTGGCAAATAGTATCAGGCGAGGCTGACAGCGACACATTAAGTGTGCTGCTGTTTACCGTAAAAGTGATTGAATCTTTTACTATACCGCAGCAGGGGGTATTTACGTATACTGAAACAGTATACGTGCCAGGAACGGTAAAAACTGTTGAAGAAACTGAATCGGAAGTTCCTGAATCAACAGGAGGGAAGGAGAGAGCCCCGAAATCCCAAACATAGTCGGTGCCTTGTATGGTAGTTTTAAATGTATCAGGACAGCCGTTAATTGGCGGGTTGGCTGACTGGGTAATACTATTGCCA
>PMXD01000218.1:0-9140 GCA_003165895.1 Bacteroidota bacterium
GGACGCTGATTTATTATGATGATTATGATTTTTTTATGATTTCAAAACTATATATTAATCACGGCTGTTAATCATAACAAATCAGCGTGCCCTGCATTTAAAAATGTTGCTCGGATAGCCATCGTTCAGCCTCCAGTGCAGCCATACAACCGGTACCTGCCGCAGTTACCGCCTGGCGGTAAACTTTATCCTGTAAATCGCCACAGGCGTATACACCCTCAACGTTAGTTCTGGCAGAGCCGGGAACTGTAACTATATATCCCTGGTCGTCGGTAGTAATAAAATCTTTAAAAACCGATGAGTTGGGTTGATGGCCTATGGCCACAAAAAACCCGTGCACAGGTATGGTGGTTTTTTCGTTGGTTTTTTTATTGAGTATGCGTACTGCTTCAACAACAGTCTCGCCCAATATTTCATCAGTTTCACTATTCCAGTAAACAGTAATGTTAGGGGTATTTACAACCCTGTCCTGCATAATTTTAGAAGCGCGCATCTGGTCTCTTCTTACAATCATGTGCACATGGGTACATAGCTTTGAAAGGTAAATAGCTTCTTCGCACGCTGTATCTCCGGCACCTACGATAGCTACTTCAGTATTCTTATAAAAAAAACCATCGCAGACCGCACAGGCACTTACACCCGAGCCGTTCAAACGTTTCTCGCTTGGTATTCCAAGCCATTTGGCTTCAGCGCCGGTAGCCAGTATTACAGCGTCCGCTTCTATCAGTTTAGTATCGTCTATCCAAACCTTATGCGGGCGGCTGGAAAAATCAACCTTCGTAGCGATGCCAAAGCGGATATCGGTACCAAACCGCTCGGCCTGCTTTTTAAAATCTTCCATCATTTCAGGGCCTAAGATGCCTGATGGATAACCCGGAAAATTCTCAACATCAGTAGTATCCATTAACTGCCCGCCCGGCCTTAAACCGGTATACATCATAGGTTTAAGGTTTGCGCGGGCTGCATAAATTGCGGCAGTATAACCGGCAGGGCCGGAACCAATAATCAAACAGTGAACTCTTTCGGCATCATTACTCATATTCAATTCAATTTATAGTATTTGAGGTTTCAAAAATAATGGAGGATGTATAATCTGCAACAGTGATATTAATCAACATCATTTCGGAACAATAATAGTATAGTATTTAGTGCCGTATCCCGCAAAACATCCCAGTCCGTTATTAACGTTACCAATAATTTTTACCGGAGAAGAAAAGGGGCTGTTGCCGCCATCATTCTCCAGGGTGTAAAAGAAATTGTAGGTATTAACATCAATGTTACTCCACATAACAGTAACGGTATCGCCTTTGTTGAAATAAAGGTCAGTATTTAAATTAAAGGTTGCATTGGGGGCCAGGCCACGCTCAACAGGAAGATCTACACTGCGGCCCACAAAAAGCCGGTCGTCATAAACCGAACCACCGGCACCAGTGTAAAAGGGCTGGCTGTTAACTTTGGTTTCGTACCGGATAAAATTGCCGAAAGTATCAGGCACTGTTACATATACATAAACTGCGGCAAACGAATCGGCATAGGTGGGGCTGGGGTCGGGCCTTATAGCCAGTGAATCCAGGCCAATGGCATAGGGAATAGTGGTATTTGCACTCAGGTGAATTGAGTCGTGTTGCCCGGCTGCAATGGGAGGAGTTGCTATAGTTAGCTGATAGGCGGTTTTTAACTTACCCATATAGCTGCAGGTACCTGTTGTGTAATAATTGATAATATCAGGCACCGTATAGGCACAAATATTAAGTGCATTGGCTGAGTCAACTGTGGTGTAACCCAAGGCACTTAAAAGTTGTTGTGTTTGAGCCGTTGGCAAATTAAGGTCACCTAAGCAGAACTCAACTAATTGTATCTGGGTACCATCGCTACCTGATACTTTTACACTAGCTCCATGAACAAAATAGGCCCCCAGGTTATTTAAATTAACTGTACCGAAAAACTGCTGGCTTTTTGAAAGTAATATTATTGGTGGCACTCCATTTTGTATTGAACCATCAACCACCACCTGTTGCGAGTTAGGCGGAATGGTAACCTGCACTACCTTAGAGCATGAGGTAAGTATAATAGCTACCATAAAAAGGCCATATCTGAAACCCAAATTACCCGTAAGCTTTATATGGTGCAATATCCTTTTCATGCTTCAGAATTTAAAGTTCCAGGTTATACTTGGCAAAATAGGAAACAGCGAAACCTGCCTGGCAGTAAATGATATTGACTTGGTATTGCCGCTGGCGCTGTTTGAGCCGCCACCTACATACCCCTCGGCATCAATATACAGAAAGAAAGGGTTCATCCTGTTATAGGCATTGTAAACGGAAACTGTGATATCCGAGTTGAAAACTATTTTGCGCTTCTTTTTAGGAATAATTTTATAAACAAAACCAAAGTCGAGCCGGTCATAATCGGGCATTTTATACCAGTTGCGGGGGCCGTAAACATAGTTTATCTGCCCTTCAATCAGGTAATAGGATATAGGCAGAGTAGTACGTTGGCCCGTAGCAAAAACAAATGTTGCCGAAACCGTCCAATGCTTGTTTATTTCATACATGCTTACCACATTCAGGTCGTTACGGCGGTCGTATTCTGCCAAAAATGGCTGGTCGTTATTGATAGCCGGAAACTTGCGCCAGGCCCATGACAAGGTGTACGAAACCCAACCGGTCCATTTGCCTTTTACCTTTTTGGCTAAAAACTCAGCCCCATAGCTCCATCCTTTTCCAAATACAAACTGATCTTCAACATCTACCTCAGTATTAGCCGGCACCGCACTTTCACCGAATTCTATCTGGTGCCACAAATATTTATAATATACTTCTACCGAAGTTTCAAACATATCATCCTTAAAATTCCTGAAATACCCCACCGAAGTCTGAAGGCCCATTTGAGGTTTAACAATAGCAGTTGCCGGCACCCAAAGATCAATAGGCAGTGTAGTGGTTGCACTTTGCACCAGGTTGATATACTGCTTGTTTAAAGTACTACCGAATTTTATTGAAGATGTCTTATCTACCTTAAACCGCATGGATAAGCGCGGCTCGGCACCAAAATATGTTTTGATGTTCTGCCCGGGCCTGTAGCTAAGCGTGTCTAACGCCGACCCGTATTGATTAAACTGAACTTCAGAGAATGGCCCCATAAAATTAAACAACGAACCCCTTACACCAATATTCATTTTCAGCCAGTTGGTAATTTCAAAATCATCCTGAAAAAATATAGCTGCCTCATTGGCCAGTTTGGTTTGCTGATCGGTAGTTGCCAGTTCTGTGGAGCCAGCTGAGCCTGATGTTTGATATGGGGCAAAAGTGTGGAAGCTGTACAGCACACCGAATTTCATAAGGTGGCCCAGCAAAGGAGAGTATTCAAACTGCATTTTAGCCGTCGCATCCTGAACAACCGAACTGAGGTTAAAAGTTACATCCTGAAAATTAGTATTGGCCTGAAATCCGAAGCTGTTATAAGTAAGCGTGGTGTTTAAAAATAACTGATCGCTGAAAAGGTGGTTCCACCTGAAAGTGGCAGCCGTATTTCCCCAGGGAAACGAAACTTTAAAATTTCCGCCGGGGTCAACAAAGTTGAAAACATCTTTACCGTAATAGCCGCTTAAAAACAAGCGGTCCCTATCTGAAATCTTCCAGTTTATTTTAGCATTCAGGTCGTAAAAATAATATGCGTTACCGGCAAATTGCCCACCTGCAATATGCTTTAAAATCGGGTCGGTCAATAGGTCAATATAAGTCCTTCTGCCTGATACGATGATAGAGCACTTATCTTTTTTCAAAGGCCCCTGTACGGTAAGGCGGCTTGATATTAATCCTATTCCTCCTTCAACGTCCCACTTTTTCATATCGCCTTCCTTCATAGAAACATCCACCACTGACGATATACGCCCGCCATATTCGGCTGGCATACCACCGGTAATTACAGTGGTATTTTTTAAAGCATCTGAATTAAATACCGAGAAAAAGCCCAGTAAGTGCCCTGTATTATAAATAACTGCGTCATCTAATAAAACCAGGTTTTGGTCTGAACTGCCACCGCGCACATAAAAACCTGTATTCCCTTCGCCGGCAGATATAATACCGGGCAACAGCTGAAGGGTTTTAATAACATCAGCTTCGCCCATAAAAGCCGGAATAGTTTTTACCTGTTCCATGCTAATTACCTGTTTGCCCATGTCTGTGCTTTCCACATTATTGCCTTTCTTCTCTCCTGTTATCACCACTTCCTCTTTTTCAACTGTGGCTGAGTTAAGGTTTACGTTTAAGCGGGTATCTTTGGTTAAGTCAACAACCAACTGCTGGGTTGCATATCCTACGTACGAAATCCTTACGGTATATCTTCCCTGCGGAACTGTGATGGAGTAGAAACCAAATCCATTGGTATTGATACCCTTTCCCAATTCAACAATATATATGGATGCAGATAAAAGGCTTTCGCCATTTGCGGTATCTTTTACAAACCCACTGAGAGTGGATTTACCTTGCGCATTAACTGTAAGGCCACCAGCCACAATTACTATACAAAACAGTAAACGTGTAAAAATTCTATACATAATCCCCGCAAGCCATTTTAAAGTGCCGCAAAAATATAAACTTACGCAAGCGCAACCACATAAAAAGAAGGCATTTTCAGGAAAAACGTGACAAATGTTTAAATCTCCAGCAGCCCCCTCATACCAAATCCTTCCCTGGAGGAGAAGTACCTGAAGACCTTCCCATCGGGCAGGATATGAGAAAAGATTGCCTGCAACTAATTTTTTTCAGCTTGTTAAAAAATTAAAGTTGTTCTTTCTGTTACTTTTAATGCGCGCCTGCATTATATCTTAAAATGCAGTTAATGCAGCCCATAGAAGCCAGAACAGCCATGCAGGAACTAAGTGGTTCAACAAATTACAGCCGGGAGGAGGCGCTGATACTAGCAGCGCAAAAAGACCTGCAGCTTTTCAGTGCGTTGTACGAAAAATACTATGGGCAGATATTAAAGTTTGTTTACCAAAGGGTTACCACCAAAGAAGATGCCTGCGACATTACCCAACAAATATTTTTGCAGGCCATGCTTTCATTGCACAAATATGAAATAAGGGGATTCCCTTTCAGCAGTTGGTTGTATCGCATTGCGTTGAACGAGATGAACCAGTTGTTTCGTAAAAACAAAAAACAACGGGGCATTAACCTGGAAGAAAAACATCTGAAAACAATTGTTGAAGAACTTGGCGAACCTGGCGATGAAGAGCGCGAAAATGCCGTACTGGCGGTGCTTGCAGGATTGCAGGAAGAGGATTTTCAATTGGTGGAAATGAGATTTTTTGAGTACCGTCCGTTTAAAGAGATTGCGGAGATATTGAACATAAGCGAAGCTAATGCCAAAATGAGGTTATACCGGATATTGGAAAAGATAAAACCGATGGCTGAGAAAAATTTAAAAAAGGGTTTGTAAAACGCTGTGGGTAAAACAACTAAATGGTAAAAATTTACTAACTAAAAAAATAGCTCCGTCAGGCAACCGGCAACAACCGCTGGTTGAGGAGTATGGTTATGAAAAACTTTAAAATAAATAAGAATCAACAACCTTTAAGCGATGCGGATATTGCCCGGGGTAAAGACTTTGGTAAACTTGTACAAGCCTATAAAGCGGCAAAAGTGCCATTTTACAAAAGCCCAAAGCAGTGGATGGGGGCATCATCTGTTCTGGTAGCAAGCGTTGCCGCTGTGTTGATTTTTAGCAAAATAAACAGCGCTGACCAAACCAGCCGCCCCTTTATTTCGCCGCCGGTTGCAAGCGCTGATATTCAAAGTACCGTTTACGTTTTAAATGCCCAGGCTGATTCAACTATCAATTACCCAGGTGGGTCTAAAATACATGTGCCGGCCAATGCTTTCCTGGATAAAAACGGAAAAATTGTAACCGGAAAAGTTGACCTGCATTACCGGGAGTTTAAAAAAGTGGATGAAGTCTTTTTAGCGGGCATACCTATGACCTACGACTCAGCTGGCGAGCAATTCCATTTTGAGACTGCGGGGATGATGGAAATTACTGCATCTCAAAACGGCGAAGGGCTTAAAACCAATCCTGCAGCCCTGGTAAAAATAGACATGGTTTCGGCCAACAAAGAAGACCGTTTTAATACCTATTATTTAGATACCATTGAGAAAAAATGGAAATACACAACCCAGTGCAATTTCAATAATGCCAATGTTGCAGATTCAAACTCAGCCCCCGCTACTTCACCTTTACCGGTCAAAGAAATCAAACAAATTCAAAATGAAATAGTGCAGCTTGAAAAACAGAAACCAAACAAACCAAAAAAACGGGATACAGGAAAGCCCCGGTTTTCTATTAAGGTAGACCCCTCGGAATTCCCCGAAATTGCGATTTATAAAGGAGTCAAATTCCAGGTAGAAGATTCAAGTTACAGGCCGGATAAAGCGGATATAACCTGGGCAGATATAGAGTTAAAACGGTTACCGGGTAATAACCGATACCAAATTACTTTTATCAATCCTAACGAGAAATATAGGGTTATTGCCGTGCCGGTTTTTGATAATAAAGACTATGCCGCAGCCACCAAAATATATGGCCAAAAATTTGAAACCTATGAGACCGCTCTCAACAAAAAGAAAGCCGGTGAAGCAGCGTTGGCAGCAAAACTAAAAGCAAAAGAAGAGGCCCCAAAATCGGAAAATGATAAAATCACAGCGGCTCAAAAAAGGGCAAACGATCAATGGGCACAGGCTGAACTTGTTTACCGTTCTTTTCAGGTTTCCGATTTCGGTTATTGGAATAGCGACCACCCCTGCAGGTTACCGGCTGGCAACAACATGGTTAAACTAAATTTAACTGATGCTAAAACCGGGCAGCACTTAAACATATCTGTTTGCTACCTGGTAGAGAAAGAACGAAATGCTTTGTTTGCTTACGGCCCCAAAGGCCTGGAACGTTTCAGGTTTGATGCCGGCAAGGAAAACGGGGTTTGGGTAATGACCACAGACAACAGGCTTGGAGTTGCCAAATACAGCGATTTTAAATCAGCAACTACCAAAGGCGGTGAAATGGAACTTCAACTAACTATGATGAACAAAACCTTAAAGACGACGCAGGAAGTGAAACAATATCTTGAATTGTAGAAAACCGGTTGCACATAAACCTTTTTTTTCCGGAAATTGGCTTTTATTTGTTCTTAAATACAAATAATATTTGTAAAGATTAAACTAAAAGCAATAACCTACGTTAAAGCAACTGTAGGCTTTAACTATGAAGTATTTATCCACCATACTTTTCTTCACTTTTTGTATCCTTGGGTACTCGCCAGCCTATGCCCAAAAGATAAACGGCGAAATATTTATTCCGCTGAACGACCGGAGCGATATTAAGATGAATCCACGCATTGACACGCTGGATAATAAAGAAGATTATGAATTTAAGGTAAGGGTATCGCCTGACTTTAAAATATCGCAGTTTCTTTTTGAAAAAGGCCTGGCCACGCAAAACGATAGCGTACTGGTTATTAACGCCAACAGCCAAAAAGACGGAGGAACAGATACGGCAACTCTACGGGTTATAGTTACCAGCATACGGGGTAACAGGATTATGCTTTTTCAAAAGCAGTTTATAGTACGCGTGCCTGAAAAAATTTACCCGATTATTAAAAATTCGAAATCCAATATCATTATGGTAAATGATAAGGTCACTCTGGAAAGAAATAATTCATATGCAAAAGACCTTTTAATAGAAAACCACCCTTTTGTTACCCTTTATGATAATGCCACCAGCATGAAAAAAATTGATGTTAAGGGCGTTACCATATCCCTAATGGAAAAAGAAGGCAAGCAATATATTTCGAAAGGTGATACATTAAGTGCCGATGCCATCCACGAACTGAAAAAGATAAAAAAACCTACACCGGTTTATATCCGCGTTGACGGGCAAAGCGGCAAAACAAGAAAGACCGTTTGGAACCGGATAGTTGTTTATAACGAATAATTATTTTTCCAAATGAAAGCGGCTTTACACCCCAAAAGTGTAAACCCATTTCAGTACTTAAGAAACATCAATTAATTCATTATCAGCTAACTATAAGCAAATTTTGTGTCAACCCGAATGTTAAAATCAGAGGCGGGTGACCGGTTCCGACAAGGGCTATTTTCCTATCACAAGGCTTTATGTAGTTCTAAATAATAAGCCGGTACATGCATTAATCTGCTGCCATACCACGAAAACATTTCGCCATCTACCAAAACTACTTTCGCATTTGGAGCAAAAGCCTGAAATTTCGCAAAATGCTTTTCAGAAAATGAGTAGGGTTCTGACGATAAAAAAATATAATCCGGATTAAGTAACTTCAGGTCGTCCGCAATTATCTCAGGGTACCGCTTCAGGTTATCGAAAACATTTCTGAAACCAAGCAACTGCAGCATGCTGTCAATAAACGTATTGCCTGCCGCTACCATATATGGTTTCCTCCAAATAAAATAGGCGCAGGTTTTCTCGCCATTCCATTTAATGCAGGCATTAAAAAAAGAATCAAGCCGGTTTGCTATTAAAGTAACAACTTCCGCTGCCTGCATACTTTTGCCCGTTATCCTGCCGGTTTCAAGCATCATTGAAAAAGCATCGCCTCTGGTATAAATATCGCTCATCCACACCGGAAAGTACCGGCTTAATTCCGATATTCCCGATTCGTAATTTTCTTCTTTGTTACCGATTATTAAATCGGGCTGAAGCGATTTTATTTTTTCAATATCAAATTTTTTAGTGCCGCCTATCTTTGTTTTCCCTTTTACTTTATCGGCCGGATGAATACAAAAACGGGTTATGCCCACAATTTCTTCGTTCAGGCCAATATCAAATAAAAATTCGGTTTGTGAGGGCACCAGCGAGACAATCCTTTTAGGAGGAAAAGGAACCTGCAAAGTATTTCCGAGCTGATCGGTTGATTGAATATGCATGAATAATAGCCTGCTAGCCGGTTATAAAAGTAAATTGAAATTACGGGGGTACCAATGACTCAAAAACTATTTAAAATTAAATAAAACAAATACAGGTTAACACAAGGCACACAAACTTCAATACAAACCTGCCTGCCGGTAGCTACGGTTTGGACGCATCTTTTATCCAGTTTCCGCTAAGGCGGAAAC
>PMXD01000218.1:9212-12385 GCA_003165895.1 Bacteroidota bacterium
GGATTTAATTTTAAACAGCTTCTCAGTAAATCTGAATCTCAACTATCCTGGTTTGATAGGGCGTAGTAAGCCTTACCATATACGTTCCGGCGTCCAAACCTCCTTTAAACATTTCGACCTTGGTAGTTCCTGTATCCGGGTCGCCTTCATACAGCGTTTTAACAATAGAACCGGAGGCATCTAACAGTTCAAGTATTACATGTTGGGTAAAAGTAAGACCAAAGCTGAAAGTTGTTTTATCAGTAAAAGGATTAGGATAATTCTGATTTAAAATTATGCCCAGGTTCTCTTTGATAAGCTTTACAAAATCATCAGGCGCCACCACACGCACATCAGCATCCAGCATGCCAATGCATTTTTTTACATCCTCAACAGAATTTGTCCATACATGCACCGGTATCAGGCTATAACCTTCGGGTTGATATTGATTCTTTACACATTCATTTATCTTTTGAGCAACAGTTTGCGGCGAATCCTTATCGCCCCATATTGCAAAACGCCCGCCAATAACCGGTTTATTATTAATCCACATTATTTTGCCTTTCCATCCACAATAATCACTATACATATAATAGAACACGGCATCTACATTACTGCACTGGGCATAAGCCGTAAGGTCGGGGTTACGCAAATTGCCTATAACGTTTACAATACTCAAATCTGCCTTTTTCATATACTTATTCAATAACTCGGTATTGCTCAGCATTTCAGGATAACCATCGGGAAACAAATACCCCAAACCCGATGGGGCCGCCACAAAATAATCGCGGCCGGTTGTACTGTTATATGCATTATCATAAAGATACTTTAGAATAGGCGGCGCTATCTCACTTAATGCAGGAGAAACCGTCCATCCAAGAGGTATGGAACCCCGGTCATCGGCGTTATACCATTTTTTGGAAGTAGCGAAACTATGTGTCATCCACTGTATGTTATCTCCATCCGTCATCAGAAAACAAACGGTGTGCACTTTCGAATTGCTGGTATCAAAAGTATTGGGGCTGTCCTGCTGGTCATAAGAGGCATCAATATTGGTAAGTACCGAAAGATTATTGGCATAATCGGCAGCACATACCATGATGGAATTTCTGGATGCCGCCCTTACTAATTCGTGCTCATCATCGCCCCAGCCAAACAAGGCGGAGTTGGGTTTCATGTCCTTAAATACCGCTTGTGTAAAAGTATTGGTAATGGGCTCGTAAAACCTGAATGCATTTGTAAACACACCGTAATCGCCCAGATAGGTTTCGTTCTCCTCTTTTTGGTAGGTGATGATTTGCTTGCTTAGCGAATCGTGATATTTCGCATAAACATCTTCCTCTGTCCATTCCCTTACATCCAGAAGTTTCTTTAAAAACGGCACATCTTTTTCTAATTCCTGTGGTACTGTAATGGCGTTAAAATGCGAGCATAGCGAAAGCGCTGCATTAACACTGGGGCCGCTCATATTACACAAAATATATCCATCCAGCGAATCCTGGAAGAAGCGGACAAGGCCCAGATAATCGTTTTGAAAAGTATAGCGCATATGAACTCCGTAGCGGCTGTGTAATTCCGACAACCACATCAAACTTCCTTCATCGCTGACGCGATATATTTTAGGCTTGTATTGGGCCAGTATCCCCTGTAGCGATTGGATAACAATTTGCTGCGGCGCAGAAAGTTTCAGGTCGTCAACAACGAATAACGTATCCGGCCGCCTGCTTGAAGGGTATGGGCTTCCTTCAATGCGGTCAATATACTGGCTGTGGCCGATAAAAAACAGAAAAAGTATAAATAAGGTATAATATATTTTTCGGGGCGAATTATATGGCATAGGCATCAATTTGTAACAGCGCTCAACTAAGTTAGCCAAATGTATTTAATTAGCAGGTATAAAACCTAAAATAACCTTATGACACAAATATCAACACCGGCTGACCAGGGTCATAAACTGACACAAATATCTATAACTTGTTACCAACCCAAAGAAGGCAAAGAAGAGGAACTGAAAGCTTTGGTAAAGGAACATTTGCCGGTGCTCCATCAGCAACAATTGGTTACCGCCCGCAAAGCCATTGTAATGGAGGCTAAAAACGGTACCATTATAGAGGTGTTTGAATGGGTATCGGACGATGCCATAGGAAAGGCGCATAATAACCCGGCAGTGCAGGCTTTGTGGGCACGGTTTAATGAATTATCTGATTACGTTGCCCCTTCTATCCTGGAAGAATGTCAGCATATATTTTCGGGGTTCCGGGCAATTGATTGAGAAACTGTTTAAAATTAAAAAAAAGAAATNNTTTAATTTTAAACAGCTTCTGAGAGGCAAAGCAGTGGATCGTTTTAATTTGGCAGGATTCTGATACCTTTGGCAAATCAAGATACCGGAAATATGAGTTCTATCAGAGGTAAATGGGCACTAATTACAGGGGCAACCTCAGGCTTCGGAAAAGCTACGGCCGACTTGTTTGCCAGCAATGGTTGCAATGTTATTATTACCGCCAGAACAGCCGAAAAGCTGGAGGCACTCAGTAATATTTTAATCGAAAAATACGGGGTACATGTTTTGCCTTATTGTTTTGATGTGCGTAAGCTGAACATGTGCGTTGAAATGGCTAACGACCTGAATAGCCGCGAAATTGTACCGGATATACTTATCAATAATGCCGGCCTGGCTTCAGGCAAAAATAAAATACATGAGGGCCTGATAAGCGATTGGGAAGCGATGATTGACACCAACATCAAAGGCCTGCTGTATATGACCCGCACCATTTTACCTATGATGGTTACACGTAATGAAGGGCACATTGTTAATATTGGCAGTGTGGCCGGCCACCAGGTGTACCCTGAAGGTAATGTATACAACGCCAGTAAGTTTGCGGTTAAGGCTTTGAACGAAGCAATTAATCTTGACCTGGTTGGCACTAACATCAGGTGTTGTTCAATAGACCCCGGTGCGGCTGAAACAAATTTCTCCGCAGTCCGCTTTCACGGCGACGAAGAAAAGGCAAAGAAAGTATATGAAGGCTACAAACCGTTAGCAGCCGGGGATGTTGCCGATATCATCTACTACGTAGTTTCCGCTCCGGCGCATGTTAATATAACCAACCTTATAGTTTACCCAACAGCGCAACGGAGTGTTTATGTTTGGGATAAGAAGTAGTATTTAGTATATAGTATTAAGTATTTAG
>PMXD01000109.1 GCA_003165895.1 Bacteroidota bacterium
TAAAACCATTTTTTTCCGGCAATTTACATAGCCGACGATTTAAATCGTGGGCTATGTAAAGGTAAAAACTGGGCAAAACCGTTTCAACGGTTTCCACGACCACCCGATATGCCCGGAAAAAATTTAGACCCGATTGCCCTTCAGAAAAGGCTTAATCCTTTTGCATTGGCAAGAGAAGATTCGTAGTTGGCAGAAATTAAATAAGGCTTACTTTCGAGTATGAATACAACTCAAATATATGATTGGAACGTCTTGTCAAAATCAAATCTATATAAAGAAATTTTTAATGACTGGGAGACGCTCTTGAAGGATAAATCAAAGATTGAAAAGGATTACCATAAATTCATCCAAGATAATCCATATTTTTTCTTTAGCTCTCCTGAAGAAGGTGGCTACTTGGTTATATCCAAATTAGATTTGGGAGATTATATAACCGATTTTGTAGTAGTAAAAGAAGGTTACAGCGATGGGACAATCTATGAGTTGATAGAAATACAAAGCCCACACACTAATTTGTTTACTCAGAAAGGATTTCCTACAGAGGGTTTAAATGAGGCGTTGCAACAAATAAGAGATTGGAAACGCTTCTTAAAAAGCGATAAAGACTTTTTTAGAAAAAATTTCCCGACTACTTCTACAAAAATGATTTCTGAAAGCAAAATTAAATTTTCTATTATTATTGGAAACGAAACAAGTAATAAAGAGGATCTTGAAAAAAGAAGACAGATTTCAGAGGAAGAGGGGGTCAAAATATATTCTTATGATAGGATGACCTTCTTTTTAAAAAACAGGGGCCATTTCTCAGACGTTGCCGATATTTATTCTAGCCAGTTTGAAGATTTGGAATATAGCATCAAAAATCAACTTGCTAATCCTTTTGCAACGTGTATCTCTCATTCAGATTGGAGGAGAATATGCAAAAGGGGAGACTCACATATTTACTATAAATTAGCTCAAGAGATTATTGATATAAGAGAAAATAATGGTTACTTTGAAAAATTCAAATTACTTCATTCTAGTCTTTAGAAGTATTTCATTTGCGCCGGGGCAACAGCTTTTTTTCCCTTAAACCAGGTATCAAAGCTCACCATTACTTCATGCGTACCGGTAGTAAACTTACTGAGGGGGGAAACGGTAAGGTCGTAGCAATACCCTATTTTAATCTGCTTGGTAAGATTTACCGCCAGCGAAAAATCGTACGAATCGTTGAGCCGGTATGACACACCCAGCCAGACCCGGTCAATAAAAACAAACGTGGCATTAAAATCCAGGGTAACCGGGGCATAGTTGGGCACATATTTGAATAAAACGGAAGGCACAAAATGCACCTTTTTACCCAACTCGAAAACATACCCGCCGGTAACAAGCAGATTTTGATATTGCCGGGCAATGCCTGTGGAAGTAGCAAATAAAGCCGATGGGCCATTTAAGCGGTTAGCCAGAATATAAGGGACCGAAACTCCTGCAAAAAATTTATTACTGTAAGCATAAACCCCTGCACCCACATTAGGCAGCCAGCGGTTTTGGTTGTTGCCTTCAAAGCTTGGGTCGTTGGCATCGGTAGTGGCTACACCGTTCAGATTAGCCACGTAATTTTCAAAACCGGCTGAAATACCAAAACTGATGGTAACATCCTTCTTTTTGCCAGCTTTTATCCGGTAGGCAAAATCAGCGCTCACCGAATTGGTTTTGGTAACACCAATCATATCATGCGAGTAAAGGAGGCCCAGTGCCAGTTTATCGTTATTTAAAGGAGAATTAACACCCACTGAAGCGGTTTGGGGTGCGCCGGGCATTTTAACCCACTGGTCGCGGTACATTACGGTGGCGTTAAGGGCCTCGCGGCTGCCTGCATAGGCGGGGTTTAAATACAAACCATTATAAAGATACATGCTGGTTTCGGCATCCTGCTGGGCAAACGACAAAGTTATTATTGAGGTAAAAAAAAGTATGCTCAGTAATATCTTTTTCATCGGGCAACTGGATATTGACAAATATACGATTTTCGATTTAGTGATTTGCACTGCGTTTTTTTAGGTTCATACCAAATTCCCGCAATCCCAACAGCCGCCCCTTCCGTCCCCTAAAGGGGAAACCAAAGCCAAATCCACAGCCTGTCGTTGACGCTGCATTTGGCTGTTTTGCCTTGGNNGGACGGAAGGGGCGGCTGTTTGGATTGTGACAATATGGTATGCACCCTGTGCACCGGTATTAAAGTAAGCAACCTTTGTGGCAATGGTTTTACCTGCTTTTTCATTTTTGCCCTCTCAATTATAACCATATATTTAATGCATGAAATACATATTCACTTTATGCATGGCGCTGGTTATTACTACTGGTTTAAGCGCGCAAACAGATACCTGGGTAACCGTTGCACTGGGTAGTAACGCTACCATTGATTTTCCGGATACACCACAAAGCGTTAAGGCGCAGGGGCAAAATGTGCTGGCGCTTAAAAGGGGCAACCGTTCGTTTACAGCCCTGTGTGCCAATGCTAACCTGGGCCCTAACCCCGATTCGGATGCGTTGAATAAAATTTACGATGGTTATATAAGAGGCACTATGTACTCAGTGCCGGGCCTTAAACTGGTGGAGGAGAAAAATGTTGAACTGGAAGGCGCCGTGGGCAAGGAGTATTACCTGCATGGCCATGTAAAAGGCGTTGAGCTGTTTTTAACCACCCGGGCACTCGTATATGAGGGCATGATGTACAGCTCGCTGTATGTTACTTACGATGAAGCTTCGCAAAGCCTGCCCGACCGGTACCGGTTTTTTAATTCGTTTAAAACAGGTGGCACTGCCCATGCGGCTATTACCTCTGAACCCATATCGGTAACGCCTAAGCTTGATTTTCAGAAATACTTACCCGATATGGAAATTTTAGCCCTTACTACAGTGGGCATATTTGTATTTATACTGCTGGCCGTTTTGGTGCAATACCTGTTTAAACGCAATAAAAAAACGCAGCAGGGGCCACCGGTGGGGTAATTGCAGGGCAATATTTTCGGATAAACAAATGCAGGTTAACGCAGAGGGCGCAAAGTAAATAATACAAGAACCGCGAAGAATTACAAAAATCTTTGCGGTTCTTTGCGGCCATCTTAGCGAACTTTGCGTGAACCCGTATTTATTCTACCGGAATTATTGTGTATGGGGGAAATATAGGCCGGTTGCGCCCTCCATCCTTAAATTGCTTATACTTGCGGTATGAAATACCTATTTGGCTTTTGCACGTTTGTTCTGCTGTTAGCCCTCGCTGCGGGCTGTAAAAAAGAAGCCGCTACAAACGAGTTATCGGTCGAGTAGGCAAGGGCAT
>PMXD01000220.1 GCA_003165895.1 Bacteroidota bacterium
GAACTGACGCTGCTGACACTACAAAAATCAACAATATGCAATACCGTTTTACATTACAACCCTATGCGGGTATGGCCAGCCGTTATACCTGCCCCCGCTGCAACGCGCGCAAAACATTTACCCGGTATATAGATACCCAAACAGGCCAGCACCTTGGCCCCGCCGTTGGTTGTTGCAACCGGCTTATAAACTGTGGTTACCACTATAAGCCCAAACAATTTTTTGCCGACCACGGGTCACTGCCTGCGGACTACGGTATGCGTCAGTCCTCCATCGTCACCCGCCCGTTATTTGTAAACCGTGCGCCGTCATTTATCAGTAACGCTATAGTTTACCAAAGCCTGGGTAGCCTTGCGCNNGCCCGCCATTGGCCGGGGGCCACCGTTTTTTGGCAGGTAGATGACAACCAAAATGTGCGCACCGGTAAAATAATGCTTTACAACCCCGATACAGGCAAAAGGATAAAGGAGCCCCGCAATTACATTACATGGGCTCACTGCCTGCTAAAACAGCCCTCATTTAACTTACAGCAATGCCTGTTTGGCCAGCACCTGCTAAAGGGCAACACCCAACCCGTAGCCATTGTTGAAAGCGAGAAAACAGCTGTTATAGCCAGCATATACCTGCCCAAATTTATATGGCTGGCAACAGGCAGCCTTAGCAACCTTAACCCAAAAAAATGCCAGGCTTTAAAAGGCCGTAACGTTACCCTCTTCCCCGACCTGAACGCTTATGATAAATGGCGGCAAGCGGCTTACAAGCTATACCCCATAACCCGATACTACATCTCTGATTTACTGGAACGCCGCGCCACCCCTTTACAACGCCAGCAAGGTTTAGATTTAGCAGATTGTTTGGTGCAGTTTGATTATAGGGAGTTTTTGGAGGGGGTGGGGAAAGAACATAACTAAACAATGAGATACTATGGCACAAGGCAAAATAAGTCTAAAAACGGTGCCGTTTTATGCCGAAAAGAAAAAATCTTCTAATTTTTATTTCAATATTTGCTATCGTGGAACAAGAAATCTTATACATAGAAAACTTCGGCCCAATTAAAAAGGCAGAACTGGATTTAAGGCAGGCTATTGTGCTTATAGGCCCTCAATCAAGCGGTAAAAGCGCCATTGCAAAGCTCATCTCCATATTAAGGGATTATAGGTTTGTAAACCAACAGGATACATTTGAAAACCTGGTTGAAAACTTTAACGCCACATCATTCTTATCTGCCAAAACAATTATCAGGTACAACTCAAAAAGCCACGGCTTTAAATTTGAAGGCGGAAAGGGCGAAATAATTTTCGACTTGCAACACAAATTCTTTCAGGTAAAGAAAAATTTTGAAGAGTTTGAAGCAGCTAATCCTCGCCCTGATTTTTACGAGCATCTTGAAGAAGTTAAAAATAAGATTCACAGTAATGATGTGCTTATTGGTAAGATAAATAAATTATCCGAAAAGGAAAAGAATGAATTGGGCATGGGAATAAAACATGCGCGCGAGGAGCTTGAAATTTTAGTGCAAAGAGATAAAAATAAGAGAGAACTACTTCGTGAACAACTTCAATTCACAAATTATTCCACCTATGTTCCTGCAGAAAGGCTTTTAATAGCGATTTATAGTGCATCGCCCCTGAGTTTTATAAACAGCAACTTGCCCATACCTAAAAATATCCTGGAATTTGGGGCGGAGTTCGAGAAAGCTAAGCAGTCTATTAAAAAATTTAAGATTCCGTTTTTGAATTTCAGGTATTCTTTCGAAAGCGGAACTGATTTAGTGTATTACAACCAAACGGAAGGAACAAAGCTTAAAGAGAGTTCGAGCGGCTTACAAACCTTAATTCCGATGCTTCTGGTAATAGAAAGTAAGTGGGTAGATGAAAACACCCTTTATTCTTATGTTGTTGAGGAGCCTGAACAAAACCTTTACCCGCTTGCCCAGCAAAAGCTGGTTTATTATTTATCGCAAAGGTGTGTAAGGTATAATGAACAGAAAACCAACAGGAGCGATTTAGTGGTTACCACGCATAGCCCCTATGTTCTCACTTCATTTAATAATCTGCTGTTTGCCGATTTAGTAGTAAAAAAGAATGGGAAGGAAGACGAAGTGTCAAAAATTGTTCCCGGCGATGCCCGAATCAGTGCANNTTTTAATGCATACTTTGTAAGCGATGGCGGCGCAAAATCAATATTTAACAGGGCTACAGGTTTAATTGACGAGAATGAATTAGACAGTGCCAGCGAAGAAATAATGAGCGACTTTAACCAGCTTATGGATATTTACAAAACCGGGCAGGCATGAGGAGGGAAATAGAAGCAGCATTTCCTGTTTGCACTAAGGATAAGAATGATTGCATCCAAGAAACAAAAGATAGTCTTGTTTTAATTGAGGATACGAAGGATAGTAAATGTGTAATTACAACCAATGCCGCCAGTGCACACTTTACTGTCAACAACAAAAACAATAAAAATATACTCTTCGTTGCCATAGACAAGTGCATTTGGGGCGATGGCAGCGGACATAAAAAGTGCGACTTTGCCGTTACCGATTCAAATGTTTTTGCTTTTGTAGAAATTAAGGATACCGATAATCGCAAAAGCCATAAGAAAGACGCAAAATTGCAATTGGAAGAAACTATTACCCTATTTTCGGTAGTTGCTGGTTTAAAGAATACTACGCGAAAAGCAATTATCGCATGGAAGTATGTTCCTACAAGACCTGTAGCATCAACTTTAATGCAAAGTTCAGCTGTTCACTTCTGGGATACTTATCAAGTTGAACTTTTAGAGGGCAATGAAATGAGTTTTTAACGTGTTTATCCCCTAACTAATCCTCCTTTCCAAAACGAGTATTCCCGGCATTCGCGCTTGTAATGCGTGTATTGATTGCCTACACGGGTAACGTTACATTACAACCCGCCGCAAGTAGTTATGGGCTTGCCTGCATCAGCAACATTTGTATCCTGCATTTAAGCCCTGAAAGGGCGGTAGATATCAGCGTAGGGTGAAGCC
>PMXD01000323.1 GCA_003165895.1 Bacteroidota bacterium
ACCTGGGAGATAGTGCCGGAACCCTGGTAACTGACAGTCCGACATTCGGATTAATGGTTTTCAGTATAATTTTTATAATAGCTGCATTAACGTTTTATCCTGCGTTGGCGGTAGGCCCTTTTGCTGAACATTTTTCAATGCCACATTAAATAAAATATGATTCATCTGAAAAACGATAATTCATTTCGGGGATGGCACCCAAAACCGTTTCCCTGATTTCAATCATTTTAAAATACTACACAGGTCATCAATATCCGGATTTCACTAAAATACATTTGCAATAACATGAATAAAAACAGTAATCAAAACACCAGAAAACAGAACAAAACTACTTATTGCATCATGTAATTTATTTCCCAAAGATGTCTCTCATTTTGAGAAATATCTTCTCATTATCAAGTTTTTTTTAAAATTTTCTTTGAATGGATTTTAATTTACCCTATTATTTAACCAATTGACAATCAATTAAATAAACCTAAAAAATTTCTTTTAACACTAACTGGTATTTGCTTTGTAACAAGGAGCAACAGTTTTATGAGAAAACAAAAATTAAAATTAAAAACAATGAAAACAAAACTACTACCCCTGTGTTTGTTGCTCCTGTCCTGCTCGGCTGCATTTGCCGAAAACGATAGTACCAACATTACTAAAAACGCAACCGCCAGTGCTATACCGGCGAAGCGTACTACTAAAGCTGACGCTGTTAGCGTAAAAGCGAAAGCCATTGCCGAGGATTTTTGGGCTGATTTTTTAGATAAAAGCAAACACAAAAAGCACCGCGATACCCTCGATACTGCCGACCCTTTTTCGCAATACGACCTTACCTGGTTAAATGGTAATGATCGCCGTAAAAATGGCTCTCCTTTTGCCGGAAAATATTTTACCCCCATCATTATGGTGGACGTAAACTACACCGCATCCAACTGGCATCCAATTGATAATACGGTAGTAGGTTCTACCGCTCTGGCCCGTAATAATGAAGTTGAAGTATCGCTGGCCTCATTGGGCGGTGAATTCAACTATGATAACGTCCGTGCTAAAATTCAATTGCAGTTTGGTACCCGCTCAGAAGTTGTCCCAAGAAATGATGCCAGCTGGACCCGTGGTGGATACAACCTGGCAGATGCTTATCGTTATTTCAGCGAGGCTTACGGTGGCTACCACTTTAATGTTATGCATGGCATAAACATTGATGCAGGTATATTCATGTCGTACGTTGGTTTGTTCTCTTACTACAACTGCGAAAACTGGACTTACCAGCCATCTTATACTTCGGATAATACACCGTGGTTCTTTAATGGTGTTCGTATCCAGATGTTCCCGAGCATGAAATTGAAACAGGAGATATGGATTATTAACGGCTGGCAAACTTATGGCAAGTTTAATAATATGCCAGGCCTGGGTTCGCAAACAACCTGGAGTCCGCGCGAAAGCATACGGTTCTGTTCAAATAACTATTTTGGAACCGACGTTGCCAACAACCCTAACTGTTTCCGTTTTCACAGCGATAACAGCTTTTTGGTCAGATACTACAACAAGCCAACCAGCAAAGGGGTAACTAAAGGAGCTATCTCTATTACCGCCGACCTTGGATTTCAAACAGGTGGTGGACTGGGTGGTTTTGGTTTAATGAACAGCAATCCGCAGTCTAACTTTTTAAGCTGGATGGCTTATAACAATGTTTGGTTCGGACACGACCACTTTTCATGGTGCACCGGTGGTGGTATGATTCATAATCCCGGCCGTTACTTAGTATTGGCGCCAACCGGACAGGCTGACCCTAATACCAATATTCAAACAGGCAGCACTATCGGTTCAATGCCATATAACCTTAACGCGGGCACACCATTCGATGCCTGGGACCTTTCAACCAGTTTAAGCTGGATGCCTAACGACTTTATTACCTTCACCGCCCAGGTAATTCACCGCCAGGCGCAGGAAGATTATTTTGCAGGCCATGGAGGAGTAACTTCTCCTAATGGTTACGAAGGCACCCCTGTAACGCCAGGCTGGGCGCCCGACCTTGTAAAACAGGAAACCAGGGTTATTCTGGCTTTAATGGTAAGGTTATAATAAATTATTTTCAGGCAGTAAATAAAAATTAATACAATGAAAAAAACAACTTTTATATTCACTATATCGGCACTGTTACTTATGGGAGTAAGCAGTTGCTACAAAACCTGCGAAGACCCCTTTGCACCTAATTATACGTTAAAAGGGGCCTGCATCGACTTAACGGCCAGCATTACCGGCAACTATTATGGCCAATTGCTGGACAGCATTGTTGGCCTGCACAGCACTACTTTTGCAGACACATTACAAATTACAAGAGTTGATGATGCCCATGTTACGGTATCTTCCACAGCAAATGTATTTGTAAGTTATAACGCAACGGTAGCATCAGCAGGTAATGGATATTACTTAACGGTGCCTTCGCAAACCAGCAGTAACGGACTTACCGTAACCGGCGCCGGCACTTATTTTGGCAGCGCAGCCGATGGCATTTACATTACAGCAACAAAACAATTAAGCGTGTATGCTTTGGCAGGCACCCAATACGAGGGCTTTACCGGAACACAGCATTAATAAAAACACTTTTTGGGTTTATTAAATTCGGGGATAGAGAGGGTAAAACCTTTCTATCCCTTTTTTTGTTAGTAAGCTTAAAGGCACTTGGTTTTGTATTGAAAGGGGCTAAAGTGCACAGTATGTGAAATCCTAAAATTGTGATGTTAAACATCTAAGCAATTGATTTCAATCACGGTTTCAGGGGGATTATATTTGGTAAATTTACTACTCTAAAACCCGATAATATGAAACCTAAATTCATCTTAATCGCACTGATGCTGTTAGCATCCTGCGCTCAATCTAACGCTCAGGCCGAAAAAAAATATGACTACGGTGAAATCGTATTGAATGCAAGCACCGATAATTCAATAATAGTTTATACCGAGCAAGGCCGGCAGGAATTCAAAATAGAAAAAAATGATGATGCCAGGGTCGCCATTTTAAAGAAGGTAAATGAACTTTCAGATTCCGGATGGGCGGTATATAACGTATCGGAATGCTCCGCCACGGTTAGTAATAAACTGACCTATTATATACGGAAAACAAAAGCTGAGATTGCTGAAAAGTCCAGGGTAACTACCTGGAGTAAATAACCGGACCATAATAGCAGTACACTCAGGCATACTTTATTCCTAGTGGTTAAGAAGTAGTGTGCCTTCTCTATTGCTTTTTGCCCTTCGACTCAATGTCATTGACTTAGTANNTGTTAAGTCAATGACATTGCCCTTCGACTATCATTCCATACAACTCTATTCATTGCCACAAAATCGTTTCGCTTTTAAATAAAAACGGTGATAACAAACACTCATACGTTTGACTTCCATCACGGGTTTGATGGGATTCCTGAGGTATGTTTACGTCGTTTCTTATTTGTAAAGAGCTTTTTCTCATTTTGAGAAATGCCTTCTCATTTTTAAGCTTATTTTAAGTTTTTATTGGGTTTATTCTAAATTGCTTCATTCATTTTAATCAATTGATAATCAATATAATATGACATTCAATGTCAGCGCTACACTAACTGGTATCTGCTTTGAGATATGCGGCACATTAGCTTAAAAACAATATTAAAAAGCAGAGAAAACCATGAAAACATTTTTAGCGTCACTTTTTACATTTTTAATATTAAACAGTTACAGCCAAACAGATAAAACTGCAAACCTGCCTATTGATTCATTACTTACTAATGGCCGGTGTTTGCCTTCTCCCCTTCCATCGCCACCATTTCCTTTTTCAGATTGGGTGGGCGGCCCGGTTATTGGCGAACCTAATGGGATAGCCGATTATTTACTACCTGCCATTCAAAAAGCATGTAAAAAGCCCTGGGCAAATTGGAACAAAGTAGGTATTCATATTTATGGATGGGTAGATGCCGGGGTAAACGGAAGCACTTCAAAACAAACCAACAGCCCCATGTCTTACGATTTTATTCCAAACAGGCCTATCCTTGACCAGATTGTATTAATGATTGAGCGTGACCCGGATGTAGTGCAAACTAAAAAAGTGGATTGGGGTTTTGTTTTAAATGGTATTTATGGTACCGATTATCGCTACACAATTGCCAAGGGCATTTTTAGTGACCAGTTACTTCAACATAATCATATATATGGCGGGGATCCAACGCAGGTTTATGGGTTAATATATGTGCCACAGGTTGCCCAGGGTATGCTGATTAAAGTAGGGCGCTTCATTTCACCTTCAGATATTGAAGCACAATGGGCCCCTCAAAACTACCTTTATTCACACTCGCAAATGTTTACCGTAGACCCATATACTTATACCGGTGTAAATATTACCATCAGGTTGCATCCTCAGTTTCAGTTCGAATTGGGGGTACATGGTGGAAACGATATGGCTCCCTGGAGTAATTCGGCCCAACCCAATGGCTCGGTTATGATGAGATGGGTTGCCAAAGACAACAAGGAATCTATATATGGAGGGTTGGCCTCTATAGGTAGCGGGCAGTTTAAGAATGCCCATGATGATTTACAGCAATTGGTATTTGTGTGGGGCCATAAGTTTAATGAGCGTTTTCATATGATGACTGAGGCTTATTATATGTGGCAGTTTAATGCCGCTTTGGGCGGTACTGCCATATTTGGCCCGGCCATGTATGGACAAGGCGGTGGCGAAGGCCCTATTATACCAGGAAGGTCTGAGTCAATTGGTTTGGTTAACTACTTTCAGATATACTGCGGGCCTAAAGATTACGTAACAGTTAGAAATGATGCATTGAACGACGTGCAGGGACAGCGCACCGGCTATCCAACATGGTATACCAGCCATACCTTGGGATGGAGCCATCACTTTACAGATTTTATACTGCTAAGGCCCGAAGTAAGATACGACCATGCCTGGAATAACGAAGGTGTTACGCCTTATGATAATGGCACTAAAAAATACCAGTTTAACGCAGCCATGGATTTGTGCGTTAGCTTTTAATTTATGACATAAAAGAATTTCTGTTTTGCGCTGATTGTGCAAAACAGAAATTCTTTCCTTTATAACCGGTTTATTAAAATTCCGGGTTTAAGCAATATCAGGGTTTTATATCCCTTACATAGCTGAATGTTTTATTACTTTGCCGGTGTTAAGTTATGACTATATCTTTCCGCAAAATCAGGTTTACTTTAAGGGGCGGCTTTTTAGTTCGCCCCCTTATAATTGCCGGTGGCCTGGGCCTTACCGGAGCGATATTATCGCAAATGGAAGAACTTATACCCGGTATGAGCGCCTGTGTGCCAACATTTCTCTTTCCTTCAAAATCAGACCCGCAGATTGCCCAGATAATTTTAAGCACCATAGCCAGCTCGGTAATGACCATCGTTTCAATAGTATTCGCTGTGTTGTTGATGACTCTTACGTTAGCCTCCATGCAATTCTCACCGCGTATCATCGTCAATTTTGCGCAGGATAAAGTTACCCAGCAAACATTAGGTATCTTCCTGGGCACCTTTGGTTACTGTATTGCTGCATTACCCGCAGCACACAATCTACCCCATCCTTTTTTACCGGTTTTAACCGTATTTGGGGCCATGCTGCTGGCGCTTAGCTGTGCCATAGCTTTGCTTTTTTTCATCAGCCACATTTCGCAGGCTATCAGCGTTAACCACATTGTTGACCGCCTTGCAAGGGAAACAGAGGCAATGATTGACAACCTGATGCCGTTAAAGCGTGATAATAACTATCTCCCCCCGGTTAGCTCCATTGAAGCTAATATTAACGAAGGGCCGGTTTTATCGGTCGTTTCGGGCTATGTAACATATATTGATACGGAACGCTTGCTGCAGCTTGCAACGTACCACAAAACTGTTGTCCGCGTAGTACGCAGGGTGGGCCATTATGTACCGGTAGGCATTCCACTGATGATGATTGCAAACGGGGCCGCACTATCTGCCGAAGAACAGGCGGAATTCCGTTCGGCGTTTGATTTTGGCCCTACGCGCACTTTACAACAGGATGTGGAATTTGGCATACTCCAAATAGTTGATATCGCGCTTAAAGCCATATCACCGGCAGTAAACGACCCCAGCACCGCCATTAGCTGTGTAGACCAGTTAAGCGCCATCCTTATCCGGTTTGCATCGCGCAACCCGGCTGAGCAGGTTATAGCCGATAAAAGCGGTAAACTTCGCGTAAGCATTCCCTGGCTTGATTTTGAACGCCTGATTGATGCAGCCTATGAACAGATAAGGATGTATGCACGGGGCGATGTGGTAGTTAGCTTGCGAATGCTCCGCGCCCTGCACGACATTGCGCATACCCTGCCTGACCGCACTTCAAAATTGATATTAGCTGAAAGAGGGAAAAGGATTGTAGCCGGTTGCGCTAAAAATCTGGATGAAGAAGAAATAAAAGAAATGAAACAGCGGCTCGCATCGCTGGTAAAATTTGCTCATGAATAAAACTGTTCCGTTGCTGGGTTAAGATGTAAATTTGCACATAATATCAGAGGAGTAGATAGTATATTAATTAAATAAAAATGAGTGATCAGGACGAAACCGCGGAAAAATTTCTTGAACTAATACGCAAGGCCAAACGCGGAAAGTTTAAAATTTACATTGGTATGAGTGCCGGTGTAGGTAAAAGCTTCCGGATGTTGCAGGAGGCGCACGCCTTATTAAAAAACGGCGTTGATGTAAAGATTGGTTTTATTGAAACCCACAACCGCCTTGAAACCCACGCACTGCTTGAGGGCCTGCCAGTTATACCCCGCCGCACCTTATTCTACAAAGGCAAACAACTGGAAGAAATGGACGTGCGCGCCATTGTAAATGCACACCCCGAAGTAGTTATTGTAGATGAGCTGGCCCACAGCAATATTGACGGAAGCATCAACGAAAAACGCTGGCAGGATGTTGCCGAAATCCTCAACGCCGGTATCAGCGTTATCAGTGCAGTTAATATTCAGCACATTGAGAGCCTGAACGAAGAAATTGAAAAAATAACCGGGGTAGAAATAAAAGAACGGGTACCCGATTCAGTTTTGCGCATGGCTGATGAAGTTGTAAACATTGACCTTACCGCCGATGAACTGATAGTGCGTTTAAAAGAAGGTAAGATTTACGATAAAGCTAAAGTTGAAACAGCCCTCGGCAATTTTTTCAAGTCAGATAAAATACTGCAGCTGCGTGAGCTTGCATTAAAAGAAGTGGCCTCGCAGGTAGAACGTAAAATTGAAAACGAAGTTCCGCGCAGCAGCGCCCTTAAACCAGAGCGTTTTCTGGCCTGCATCAGCAGTAACCACGAAACAGCAAAAAGGATAATCCGCAAAACTGCCCGGCTTGCCTCCTATTATAACAGTTCGTGGATGTTACTGTATGTGCAATTACCGGACGAGGATGCCGACCATATTCCATTAGCAACTCAAAGGCACCTTATTAATAATTTTAAGTTGGCTACCGAATTGGGGGGCGAGGTAATAAATGTAAAAAGCCATAGTATAGCGGGCGCCATTGTAAAAACAGCCGAAGAAAAAGGGATTACCACCATCTGCATTGGCAAACCGCATTTAAGATTGTGGAAAATAATTATGAGCACCGCAGTATTTAACCAATTGCTTACAAAACTATCTGCCTCCGATATAGATATTATAATTCTGTCCTAACATGCTGATATGAAAATCAAAACAAAAATACGTCTGGGTCTTTTATTCCTGCTGGCAATTATTATCACATTGGCCATAACCGGTAGCTATTATATAAACAGGCTGGCTGATATATCATCAGCCATTTCCAAAGACAACTACGAAAGCATTGAGTACACCAAAAACATGATTCAGGCCTTAGATGAAACTGAAAATGATTTATGGATAAACAAGTTTGAACAAAACCTGAAGGCACAGGAACATAACATAACCGAAGTTGGAGAACTGGATGCCACCCGCGAAACCCGGCAGGAATTCGAGTTATACAAATCGGGTGAGCGCGATGCCCAAACCGAAGCCCTTTTGCGCGCCAAAATATTAAACGTGCAGGACCTCAACACCCAGGCCATTTTCCGCAAAAACCATGCAGCCACGCACACTGCAAAAGAAGTGTTTGCCTACATCAGCGTACTGGGCACCCTGTGCTTTTTACTGAGTTTTACTTTTGTAGTCAATTTCCCCGGCATGATAGCCAACCCAATTAGTGAGCTTACCGCCGGTATACGCGAAATTGCCAACCGCAATTACGCATCGCGCCTGCATTTTGACGCTGATGATGAATTTGGCGAGTTAGCCAATGCCTTTAACGAAATGGCCAGCCGACTTGATGAATACGAAAACAGCAACATCAGCAAACTGATGCTGGAGAAAAAACGAATAGAAGCCATTATTAATAACATGAAAGACGCCATTATTGGTTTCGACGAAAAGAACCGCATTCTTTTTGCCAACACCGTGGCCATACAGCTGCTGGGCGTTAATCAAACCGAACTGATTGGTAAATATGCCCCTGATGTGGCACTACGAAACGACCTGTTGCGTAACCTGCTGGTAAAAGAGGAAAAAGAAAAGCTGCTGAAAATTTATGCCGATAATAAGGAAAGCTACTTCATCAAAGAATCGCTTGAAATAGTTAACGAGGGTGAAAAAATTGGCGAAGTAACTATACTGCGCAACATCACCAAATTTCAGGAGCTGGACGTGGCCAAAACCAACTTTATAGCCACCATCTCGCACGAGCTTAAAACGCCCATCTCATCCATTAAAATGAGCTTAAAACTATTAAGCGATACACGCATAGGCCCCTTAAACGCCGAGCAAAGTAAACTGGTTGAAGATATTAAAAGCGACAGCCAGCGCCTGCTTAAAATTACCTCCGAACTTTTGGATATGACCCAGGTAGAAACAGGCACTATTCAATTCAACATTCAATCAGTCGACCCTTTACAGATAATTGAACAGGCCACATCTGCAATAAACTCATTAATCGAAGAAAAGAAAGTGGTCATCGAAAAAAAGATACCCGCCAACCTGCCCCTTATAAAAGCAGATGCCGATAAAACCACCTGGGTGCTTCTTAACTTCCTCACCAATGCCATCCGCTATTCAAACCCCGGCGCCAGGGTTATTATATCGGTTGAGCCCAAACAAAACGCCCTGCTGTTTTCCGTGCAGGATTTCGGCCGCGGCATTGAGCAAAAATACCAGGCCCGGATATTCGAAAAATTCTTTCAAATCCCGGGCTCCATCCCTGGCGGCAGCGGCATAGGCCTCACCATCTCAAAAGAAATCATCGAAAAACAAGGCGGCAAAGTATCTATGCAAAGCGAACTTGGTAAGGGTAGTAAGTTTAGTTTTGAGCTGGGGGTGTAAAGGGATAATGCTGAATTATGATTTATGAATTATGAATTAAAACCAGCGTCACGGGCTAATCTGCTCTTCAAATCAGCAATCATAATTCAGCATTCAAAATTCATAAACTCACACGCTCGTCCTCGTCTTTTGCCATGTCTTTTTGCATAGTCAGACGAGGATGGAAATGGTTTACGCATTTGCAATGCGTCTCTGTTTTAAATACAAATACAGGCATTACAAATGCTGGTGCCACCGCGATCCCCGTCAAGCTATACAAAGGCTATTCCGCAGACGAGGACCAGTTGGGGGTATAGTGGAGCGTAGCAAGATGCTACGCTTAAAGTCAGAGCGCTTTATTTTTTGTACCTTTACCTTAAAATTAAGATGTGCTAACCAAGGAAATGGTTTTACAATCACTGGCAAAAATGCCTCCTCAATTTACTGCAGATGAATTGCTGGAGAACATCATTTTTCTGTCGAAAATAGAAGCTGGATTAAAGGATATTGAAGCCGGTAAAGTTCATAAGCACGAAGATATTCTTGACCTTATAGTTCGTAAATGAGCGTTGCAATTATTTGGTCGGAACAGGCGAAAAACGACCTTCAGCATATCTATGATTTCATTGCTGAAGATTCTGCTTATTATGCCGAAATGAGTTGATTAAAATAAAAGCTGCAACAGAAATCCTATTAAAAAGCCGTTATACCGGCCGCGTTGTGCCGGAAATTGGTAATGAAAATATAAGAGAGATTATTCAGGGAAATTACCGCATTATCTACAACATTAATAACAGCGAGAGGATTGCAATCATTACCGTGCATCATGGCGCCAGGCTGTTAAAAACAGAGAAAATAATTTCATCATAACCCTCATTCGTCCTCGTTTTTAACGAGGAGCGTAGCTGGAAGCTACGCACAAACGGGGTTTGCCCAAATACAAATACAGTAGCCGGAGGCTACAAGCATAGCAGAGCGTAGCTGGAAGCTACGCTCAAACAACACGCTACGCCCAATGGAGGCTATAAAACATAATAGAGCGAAGCGGGTCGCATTCGCTCAAATGCATATGCTACGCCGAAATGGGCATTACAAATGCTGGTGCCAC
>PMXD01000169.1 GCA_003165895.1 Bacteroidota bacterium
AGGGGACGGAAGGGGCTGAGAAACGAAGTTAAGCAAAGAACATTTTTTTAATGACGGCGCGTTTTTATGATGACCCTGGGCGAAACAAAAAGAGGGAAATTTTCATTTCCCTCCTAAATTATTTTAAACCAAATTTTATTTAGATAGCACCAGCGCTGGCGCGGGCTATATATTTTTCAATGTCGTGGCCTTCATCGCTTGTAGGATATTGGTCGCGAATTTTTTCGTAAAGTTTTTTGGCATCAGCGTATTTCTTTTCCTTTTCGTAAGCTAAGCCTGTTTTAAACAGGAAATACGGGGTATAGTTTTCGTTATCGCTGAAGTTTGCAGCCTTCTCATAATACTTAACGGCTTCGTCAAACTTGCCGGTTTCAGAGTAAGCATCGCCGGTGGCGCTTAATTTCAGTGCTCCCAGGATTGCATCGTTGGTGCTGAATTTGTCCAAGTACTTAATGCTCTCATCATACTTTTTAAGGTTAAGGCAGCAAATACCGGCATAGTAGTTAGCCAGGTTACCGGTTTTGGTCCAGCTGTATTTGTTAGCTACATCGGCAAAGCCTTTGTAAGCTATGTTGCCGTTTAACGCCAGCGCAAACGAGTCTTTGCCAAAGGCAAATTCAGCCATGTAAATAGCTTTCTGCGCTTTTAAATTTTCATCAGGCAAATACTTTGCAAAACCGTAAATAGCAGCAAGAACAATAACCAGCAGTACAGCAGCGCCGCCAAAAACTACTTTCGGGTTTTCTGCTACATACTCTTCAATCTGCTCAATACGGTCCTGAATTTCTTCTCCGGTTGTTTCTTCTATTTCTTCAGCCATTTGTTTTGTTTTAACACCCGCTCTTGCGGCAATTTTGAGGTGCGAATATAATCACTTTGTTTATTCCATCAAGTAGGGGTAGTCGGCTTGTGTGTATATATGATTATACAGTTCGGTATCTTCAGGGTATGGCGACTCCTCGGCAAACTTTACACAATCGTCAATTTCCTTCTCAACCCGGGCTGTAATTGCATCTATTTCGGCCTGGGTAGCATATTTCTTTTTAAGGATGGTATCCAGTGTGGTTTCAAGTGGGTCAAGTTTCTTGTAAGCCTCTACTTCTTCCTTGGTGCGGTACTTGGCCGGGTCACTCATACTATGGCCTTTGTAACGATAGGTACACATCTCTAAAAAGGTTGGGCCTTCTCCTTTGCGGGCACGTTCGGCAGCGCGTTCAACGGCTTCATGCACAGGCAAACATTGCATGGCATCAACCGACTCAGAAGGCATGGCATAAGCCTCGCCTAATGTTGATATCTTGGTTACATTTGATGAACGGCCTACCGAAGTTCCCATCGCATAACCGTTGTTTTCAACCACAAATATTACCGGCAGCTTCCACATCATAGCCATGTTGAAGGTTTCGTGCAAAGCACCCTGGCGGGCGGCCCCATCGCCGAAATAGCAGATAGTAACGTTGTCTTTACCCAAATACTGGTCGGCAAGGGCAATGCCTGCCCCCAGCGGTATTTGAGCACCTACTATAGCATGACCACCAAAAAAGCTGTGTTTTTTACTGAAAAAGTGCATACTGCCACCTTTGCCACCGGTGCAGCCTGTAGATTTGGCAAATAGTTCGGCCATAGCCTGATTACAGGTAATGCCTTTGGCAATGGCCAGGGCATGGTCGCGATAGGCGGTTATCATCCGGTCGTCAGGCCTAAGGGCGCTCATGGTGCCGGCTGCAATGGCTTCCTGGCCTATATATAAGTGACAGAATCCCCTTATTTTCTGCTGCCCATATAACATTCCGGCACGTTCTTCGAACCTGCGCATTTTCAGCATCAGCTCGTACCAATATAAATAGGTGTCTTTAGTTACTTTTGTCACGTTACTTTATTTTCACTTCAAAATTAAATCCAAATGCAATTTAACACAAANNGAACTTTGTGTGCTTTGTGATAAATGTATTAAAACATTTTTTCTTAGTGCTTCTTTGCACCCTTTGCATCTTTGCGATAAAAATGTATTCCCAAATAAAAGCAGCCAAAAATAGTGTTTCTAAGCAAAATCACACTCCTTAATTTTAAGAACCACGAAAGCCGGTCGGTTGAGTTTCATAAAAAGATAAACTGCCTGATTGGCAATAACGGCGTAGGTAAAACCAATTTGCTGGATGCCATTTACTACCTCTGCCTTACCAAAAGCTACTTTAACAGCACCGACCAGCAGAATATATTGTTTGGCAAAGACTTTTTCAGGTTAGAGGGGAAGCTTAGCCGCAATAAAGAGCCGTTTGACATTGTTTACAAACTGGCGGCCAATAAGCGTAAGGAGTTAATTATTAACGATAGCCCCGTGCCCAAGCTGAGCGACCACGTCGGCAACTTTCCGGCTATTATTATTTCGCCGGATGATAGCCAGTTAATATTGGGTAGCAGCGAGGAGAGGAGGAGGTTTCTGGATAATACTATCAGCCAGGTAAATCATGAGTATCTTGACCGGCTGATAGCTTATAATAAAGTGCTGGCCCAGCGCAACGCCGCACTGAAACGTTTTGCCGAAACCCGGCAGGTAGATAAACCGCTAATTGAAACCTACGACCAGCAGATTATTGGCCTCGGCAATCATATATATGAAGCCCGCAAGGTGGTAATTGATAAGCTATACCCCATTTTTCAGCAGTTTTACAAGCAACTGAGTTTTGAGCGCGAGGCGGTGAGTTTTACCTATAACAGCCAGCTAAATGATAAGCCTTTTAATGAACTTTTAAAGCGCAATTTCGACCGCGATATTATGCTGCAGCGCACGGATGTGGGCATACATAAGGATGATATTGAGTTTTTCCTAACACCTGTTAGTAATGAACGGCCTGAAGCACTCGTCAAAATTAAGCGCTTTGGCAGCCAGGGCCAGCAGAAGAGTTTTATTATCAGCATTAAATTTGCCCAATACGATTTTATATGCCGCAACAAAGACTTTAAACCCTTTTTACTGATAGACGATATATTTGACAAACTGGATAACGACCGCAGCCAAAAGCTGGTTGAACTAATAGCAGGAGAGGAGTTTGGCCAGGTGTTTTTAACGGATACGGATGATGCCCATATAAGGGAGGTTTTGAGAGGGAAGGAGGGGGAGTTTGAGGTGGTGAGGGTGTGAAAAGTTCCCTCCAGATTCTTCTCCGCAGAGTCTCTCTTTCGGCTCTGCGATAGAGGACTCTGCGTGATGAAGCTCTAATTTGTCGGTTTGGTTGATACCCCTTCGCCTCTATAAAGTGCGGTCCTCAAAAACGCAGAGTCCCCATTCTGCAAAGCCAGAAAGGGAGAC
>PMXD01000325.1 GCA_003165895.1 Bacteroidota bacterium
GGTAGTTCTGCTTATGCTAATATCGGATGGGTTGATACGCTATGGCCGCAGTGCAATACTGCTGTTCAGATGCCATATTTCCCGGGGGCTTACCAGGTAGATGCTGAGAATGATGGTAATCAGGATTTATTGGTTGCCCCGCTTTTCAATACCAGTTCAGAGGATGTGAAAAATGTAATGCTGTATCGGTTCAATGGTACCGATTCCTGTTTTTATGAATACAGCGGTAACGATTCTTTCCTGGTAAGCTCCATGCTGGATTTTGGAACTGATAGCAAGGCGGTGTTTTTCGATTATAATGGCGATGGGTTAATGGATATTGTGGTGGGGAATTATTATTACTATAACGCTGTTGTGTTGGGTACCTCGCAACTTGCGTTATACCAAAATGTCGGAACTCCCCCGCAACCCAGGTATCAACTGGTTACCAATGATTATGCCGGCCTATCGCAATATAGTGCGGCCGGAGAAATATTGGGTTACAACCCNNGCATTAATGTGGGTGGAGATGCCGCACCTTTTATTTATGATGTGAATGGCGATAGTTTGCCCGACCTGATTATCGGCCGCCAGGATGGAGGATTAAGTTATTATTGGAATTTCGGTACGCGGACTTCACCTATGTTTAGCGTTGATTCCGTAAATGCCGGCTTTGGAGGCGTTAATGTTACCTCATCCACCAGCACCATTGGTAACAGCCAGCCTTATATTATGCGCGATTCGCTGGGCAACATGTTGCTGTTTGTAGGTTCCGACCAGGGGCTTGTATTTGAGTATTTAATAGATACAACTATGCTGCGGTCCGGTACGTTCACCCTGCTCGATACCAATTTCCTGAATTACAATGCCGGCGCCCGTGTTACCATGCAGGCCTGCGATTTAAATGGCGATGGTAAACTGGAATACCTGGTTGGCAACNNTTCAAGTAATGTCCTCGCCGTTCGCGATGTGACGCCGGATGAAGAAATAAGTATTTACCCGAATCCCTCAAATCAACAATTTACCTGCGCGCTTACAGGTGGAGTATGGAATAATGTACAACCGGAACTTTATAATGTGCTGGGCGAAAGAATTTCTGTCAGGTATGTTACGCTTACTGACCGGATTATTTTCTCCTCTGCTGATATCAGTGCAGGCATTTATATACTGCGTATTACTTCGGGCACAAAAACTTTTAATGCAAAGGTGCTGGTGCAACATTAAAGGCGTATTTGCCCCTGACTTCTTTCCTTTCTAATATTTATTGCCGCTTTAAGCACAAATCCTATTTTTGGGCCGCAGGGTAATAAATAAATTTCAAAATATTGCACCATGATTAAGAGAATAGGGACCATTTCGTTTTATCGCACAGTTACATTGCTGGCATTGCTGGCATGCAATTTTAGCAGCCTGCATTTATCTGCACAAAAGCAGGAGGAGGGCGACAAGAAAGTAGCCCAGTTTAAAAAGAAAATAAAACACATTGTTGTAATATATGAAGAAAACTGGAGTTTCGATGGTTTGTTTGGCGATTTTCCGGGGGCCAATAATATTACCCAGGCCAAAAACACTACCCAGGTGGATAGAAAAGGCACAGTATTAACCAGTGCCCCGCAACCTTATGCCAGCACCTATATAAATCCTCCGCTTTTAGATACTTCCTTTAATGGTATAACCTTACCGGCGGCACCTTACGACCTGCTTAAATATATTAAAGATCCCTCAAAGGAAACGGGTGATTTGAGACACCTCTTCTATTCTGAACAATTGCAGATAGACAATGGTAAAATGGACAAGTTCATTGTTTACAGCGACAATGGCGGACTGACCATGAGTTACATTAACCTGCATGATCAGCGGCGGTTGCTGGATACACTGGAATGGAAACTTGCCGGCCAATACACTTTGTGCGATAACTTTTTCCACTCTGCGTTCGGGGGCTCCTTTCTAAACCATATCTGGTTTGTGGCTGCCGCTTCTCCTGAATGGAATAATGCCCCACGCGAATTAATCTCGCAACCCGACCCTGATAAACCTAACTGGAGGGACGCCCAGCTAACGCCGGATGGCTATGTAGTAAATACTTCTTTTTCGGTTAATACACCCCACCCCGCAAAAGCAAGCCCCGGCACGCTGATGCCCTACCAAAAAATGCCAACTATCGGCGACCGGTTAATTGACGGGCATGTTTCGTGGGCATGGTACTCAGGCGGCTGGGATAGGACAGTGGCCTCAAAGGGCGCTAATGATACTTTTCAATATCATCACCAGCCCCTTTTGTATTTCGAAACTTTCAGAGATAGTTCTGAAAACAAAAAGAAATACATAAAGGATGAAAAACATTTTTTTGAGGCACTCGCTTCAGATACTTTTCCTTCCGTTTCTTTTATTAAACCTTATGGCTCTGATAACGAACACCCCGGATATTCTGACCTATGGACCGGTATGGTACATGCGCAAAAACTGGTTGATTCTATTATGCACAGCAAATATTGGGGCGAAACAGTTATCATTATTACATCTGATGAAAACGGTGGCCGCTGGGACCACGTAGCTCCTCCTAAAATTGACCGCTGGGGACCTGGCAGCCGTATTCCGGCTGTTATTATTTCGCCGTACGCCAAAAAAGGCTTTATTGACCATACCCAATATGAAACGGTTTCAATCCTGAAATTCATCGAAACCCGTTTCGACCTAAAGCCCCTTACCAACCGCGATGCCCGGGCCAACGATTTGCTGAATGCTTTTGATTTTAAGTAGTATTAGTAACCGCTGCTACAAAATAACCGGGTCAATAAAACAGGGGCTGCGTACAAACTCATCCTCTGTGCCATCGGTATAAGTAACTATAACATGTACTTTATTACCGGTTTCATAGTCCTGCATTATAATTGATTTTTTACCGTCCGAAAGAGTGCCGTTAATGGGTGTGCAGTCTTTTTCGTATAGCAGTTGCTTTATCTCTTTGGCAGGTTTTGGCAGGTATATCTGGTAATCGTATTTGGGCAGGCCCGGTATGCTATCGCTTTGCGCATGGCACGCAACCGTTAATGAAAACAAAAGGCCTGAAATAATAATTACCCTATACATAATACCCCGTTTAATTGCAGGCTATATAAAGTTAGCAAAAAAGGCTTAAAGCGGGGCATGTCCCTAAAACATTGGTGCAGGACAAATTGCACCAACTGGCTTTTACCTGGGGCGTGCCCCGCGCAAAGCCCTGCCTACCGGCCAGGCAGGCGCGGGTCAGGCTATCCGTGGAATTTATCCCGATGCCTCATCGGGAAGTTCTCCTTCGCAAAACCTCGCGGAGTTTATCCCGCAGC
>PMXD01000189.1 GCA_003165895.1 Bacteroidota bacterium
TCTGCGAGGAAGGTCTTTATTTTCTTTTTATTGAAATCCCGATTGTTATTGGGACGCAATGACATATTATAATATTAAAAATGCTTGCTTCAACATTTGCGTTCAGATATATTTTCTCGAAAAAATCTACCAATGCTATTAATGTAATTACATGGATAAGCATGCTGGGTATGATGGTGGGGGCTTTTGCTTTAATAGTGGTGCTTTCAGTATTTAACGGGTTTGAGGGACTGNNTCATTTTATCCGGACCTTGAGGTAACGGCAGTTGCCGGCAAGACTTTTGAGGAAGACTCTGCTACCATCAAGCATATTTTAAAACTTGACGGTGTGTATGCGGTATCGCGCGTACTGGAGGAGAATGCCTACTTTGAATATGGCACCCAGGCCCAATTGGGTACTATTAAAGGTGTTGATGATAATTACAATAAGGTAACCACCGTAAGCCATTACGTGCGTGATGGTAAGTTTTTGCTGCATGATGCATCTCTTAATTATGCGATTATTGGCGCCAATATTGGTATGCCGCTTAATATAAATATTGACCAGTCGATGGAGCCGTTGCGTATAACGGTTCCGCGACGGGGTGTTAAAAATGCTTTTGTGCCTGAGGAGGAATTTAATACCATGTCGGCTATACCCGCAGGTATTTTTTCAATACAGCAGGAATTTGATTCGAAATACGTATTTGTTTCGCTTGATCTTGCCCGGCAGTTGCTGGGGTTGGATAACCGCGTATCAGGCTATGAAATTAAACTGAAAGACGGTGCTGATGCTGAGAAAGCCCGGGTGCAAATAGCGCAGATAATGGGCAAAGATTTTAAGCTTAAAAACCGGTATGAGCAAAAAGCTGATACCTATAAGATAATGAAAATTGAGCGGTGGGTCACCACTGCTATCCTGGGGTTTATTATCCTTATTATTTCGTTCAATATTATTGGCTCTCTTACTATGCTGGTGCTTGAAAAGGCTAAGGACATTTCTATTTTAAAAGCTATGGGCGGCAGTCCTACTTTGATACAGAGGATTTATTTGCTGAATGGTATGCTGGCTTCCACCATAGGTGCCGGTGTGGGTTTGCTGCTGGGCTATGCGGTTTGTTTATTGCAGATAAAATTTCATTTTCTTAAACTAACCAATGGCGGAGATTCGAGTTTTGTGATTGATTATTACCCGGTGGTTTTAAAATGGACTGATCCGCTGGTAACGATAGGTATTATAGTTTCGGTTAGCCTTTTTGCCTCGTATTTTCCGGCGAGGAAGGCGGGGGAGAGTGTGATGAGTTTTAAGTAAAAGACCAGCCCCTAAATCCCCGAAGGGGACTTGAAAGACCTATTTCGCTTTTTCTATTAATTGCAGCACAAGATGGTGAACGGTAGTACATGGAACTCTTTCGTGGAAGGGTTTGTGGGTGTGCAGGGCTTCTAATTTTTTGGCGCGTTCGATTGCAATTTGAGTCTTGCTTTTCAATATTGGTAAAACTACGGGTATAAAAACTTTTCTGCTTTTTATACTGTCGTATGAGAAATTAGCACCGGCCAGCTTTCTTTGAAGTATTTCTGGCGGAGCCTGAAGGCTTTTAAAATAAGCAACCAGTTTCTCGTAATAAGTATCTCTATGCGTTAGCTCTGCCTCTTTTCCCTCAATATCCTCAACGTGAAGTAGTACCCATATCTCAAAAGCATCGTTACTCCAGGCTACATTTATTGAAAGGTCATGGGCTAATTTTATCGAGGTATTAAAAGAAGTTTCATCAAGGATATTAGCTTCTTCTTCTCTATTCCGGTCCCTATCAAATACGCAACACACCTGAAATCCTTCTTCAAACATAGGTGTAGGAACACCTTTGATATACTTGATTAATCCGTTCTCTACACAATATGCAATTGCCTTTTCAACATTCAGCCTTTTATGCTTTTGCCCACGATGGGCAGTGACAATAACTACCTGATCTTTCCGGAACGATTCAAAATAGTCTGGTTCAGAAACATCATCCTCGCAGAAAATAACGAAATTATATATAGAAGGTTCAGGTCGTTCATCTCCTTGCCTTTCTAACCATGGCTCATTCATCTTTCGCTACTTTTTCATTCAAATAATTATCTAATATCGGCAGCGCACCATAGTAACCAGCTAAATACTGTTTGGCAAAATCTGCATCATTGCGAATGCCTTTTAAATCTGCTAAGGAATATAATTTTGTTGCATCGTTAGCGTCTTTTTCAGTAAAATAAAACTGGTCGCGGCGCATGACGGAGGGGTCAAGTAGGTTAGTATCGTGGGTGGTGAATAGAAGTTGAGAGTTTCCAGTATTTACTTTCGAATCATTAAATATTCTAACTAATTTGATAAGAAGTGCAGGATGAAAATTACTATCTAGTTCATCCAAGGCCAAGACAGTATTACCGTTATTAAAGGCGTTAAGTAGTAATCCCGCAAGATTGAAGAGTTTTTGAGTACCGGCAGATTCATATACGTCTAAGTTTAAGGTAACCTGCGCCGTTCCAGTGTCGCCCCTTTGGAAATTTTTGGTTACCATGACTTCCTGATCCTTATTGAAAGGACTGGATTGAATGGTCAAAATACCAATGTCCGTATAGTTCATGTTGAATAGAGATAGGAAATTAAGCAGTTGCTTTTTTTCGCTTTTAGTTTCTACTTTTTCTATACTAAAGCTGCGAAGAAATTTATAATTGCTAATTGGCCCCCTGATTCCTATATTCGAAATGACATAATTGTGCATAAAGTTCCAGATGAGAAAGGCAAAACCTTTCTTATGTGAGGCAACATGCGTTAAATAGGGGATATGCTCATGCTCCAAAGGTGGAACACCTTTAGATTCTTCAAAAACTTCCTTTAGGTCGATGTTGTCTTTACTTCCGTTTCTTATAAAATATGGAACAGTATTCTTACTCGCTGGGCCATACAGCCATTCATCCATGATTACGTTTTTTTTAACGGTCAAACCATATCTGAATTTTTTTCCATCAAGTAATAAAACTATCTGAAAGAAGGTCTCTTTTTCTTGATTGTCGTCTTGATATAAAAAGGAATCTGAAAGAACAACTTGGGGCTCTGGACTTGGAGAGTTTCCTATTGCTCGACAGAAAAGGGAAAAGGCCCTAAGCACATTGCTCTTCCCACTCGAATTCGGCCCATAAATCCCAACAGTTTTAAGCAGGCGCATTCCTCCCACTTCAACAATATTATTTTCATCTACTTCTGCATATTCAGGCGCGCTTTTTAATGGAGATGCTACAAAACTGATAGTCTGCATCTCTTTAATAGAGCGGAAATTTTTAACGCTGAATTCTACGATCATTTTTTGGATATTTGCTTAATTAACGCAAATGTGGATAAAATGTTTGAGATTGGGGGCTATTTTTTGGGGATATAGATAAAATGGCGCATTGGCCTTGTTGTTAGGTTCGCTATGGGAATATCAATATTCAGAAGAAATTAAAAAACTATGCCCTTACCTCAAATTTCTAAAATGGTAATTATACGATGCAACTACTTCTGCAATTTCCTGCTTAACGTTGCCGTTTTTGAGGTTGTATATGCTGCTTTCAATGGAGGCGATGATTTGTTTTAATTGGCCCGGTTCGGCTTTAAGGGCATCTTTGCTTACATAACCATAGACCAGAAACCGTTCCAGGGGCGCATACCGGGGGTGCTGGCCGGTTACCGATAGTTCTGCTTCTAAATCTTCAACCTGCTCTTTTAATAACTGATTATAAATATTCAGCTTGTCATCTGTAAGTGTTTCCAGGTGGTCACTTTCGTGTTGAATCCAGTTTAGTTCCAGTTTAAGCAGGGTATGGAGGTCGTTATTTTTATAGGCAATGGTAAGCTCCTTCATTAACGCTTCTTTTTCAATGCGCAAATCTTCATTGCGTTCAAGGTCTGGGTGCAGCGCTTTAACTAATTGCCTGTAAATATTTTTTATGCTGCGCTCTCTAACCTCTTCTAACTCCTTTTCTTTAGCCTCCTGTGCCTGTTGCCGTTTTGTTTTCTTTTTTTGCTTTGGAGGTTCTTTCTCCTGATTGGCTTTAGCGTTTTCCATCTGCTCCTGAATTTTGCGCATAATGGTAGGCATGTCATCATCTTTTCCGATGTTGCTCATGTCAATATCCAGGCCCATATCAGAAAACATTTGTTCCATTTCGCTTTTCGAATCATCAAAACCTTCGTTGGCAATTTTATTATAATCCTCTCCGCTAATGGCATTAAATATCTTTTTTAATTCATCATCATGGTCTGCGGTAGAGTAAAAAATGTCATCTATTTGTTGAAGTATGACCCCCTTTATAGCCTTCCGGTCTTTTTTTGATACAGATTTATCGTTGCAATAAACGGCGTATAAAAGCTTTGCAACTTCGGCCCTTAGTACAATGGACCGTTGCTCAACAGGATAAATTTCGGCTGAATACCAGGCCAGGCAATCATCATATTGTGTAGCGAAATCTTTGATTTGACCATGTAGTTTTTTTATTTTTTTATTGAGCTTGTTAAACGTTTGCTGAGCCTTGGAAAGCAATGCCTTCCCTTTTTTTCCAATAACTAATGCATGTTCTGCAACTATGGTTGCACCCTCTTTTTGAAAAGCCATGATGAATGATTTGAGTGCAAATTTAAATACCTGACTGCTGAAATTTAAGGGTTGTTGATAAAATGTGGGAGAAAAGAAGTAGCAAAAGGTGTCAGACAACGTTGCCTCACTTCCACTGAAAAGTTTTCAGCATCCGCTTCATATCTTCTTTTACAAAGGTAACTACGGGTGCCATGCTGTCGGAGTTAGGTTCGCTATTAAAATATAGGGCGCCGCGCAGAAAGTGGTGGGTACTGTCGGTTAAAAAGAACTGCACGTTGCTGGCTGCGTTGCCGCCTACATCATAAAGTATGCCGCCTACGCCATGGTCGTTTTGTATGCGTATTTCATCAATGTAATCGGCTTTGGTAGTATGCATGAAAGAGAGTTTATGGGCATCTTCAATAAGGCGCTCCAGCTTCATGGTGTCATTAATTTCCTTGTAGGTAAGATTGATGGTGCCGTTCAGGGTTGGAAAGTTTACATTGAGCCAGCAGTTGACGGACAATATTTTTTGTCCGAAGAAAATGGTATCGTTAGTAACGTTGGCGTATACTGGTTTTTCAAATTTAAAAGGACAGTCTTTGGGGTCGTACATTTCATATTTCCGCTCGGGGAAAACAACCCTGGGGTAAGCTTTGGGTTTGGGAGTATAATCGCCGTGGCAGCTGCTTAGAAAGAGGCAAAGCAGTAGCAGAAATGCTGAAAGCGCAGGCATAATTAGCCGTGCTAAGTTTGGGGTATTCGTTTTGTAAAGGGGCTCTCCTCCCCCTACACCCCCTCCAGAGGGGGACATGCTTCGTTTTTCTTCGCTGCGCTTGAAAAACGAAGAGGACAGGGGATCATTTTCAGCCTTATGCTTCATTCGTAATTTTCACTTTTTCAATCCTGTTATTCATCACCGATATGATGGTGAATTTATAGTTTAGCTGCCTTATCTCTTCGCCGTTTTTAGGTATGCGGCCGGCAATTTCCAGTATCAGGCCGGCAAGGGTTTCTGCCTCGCCCCTTATTTCATTAAAAGTTTCAGTGTCTATTTCCATCAGGCGGCAAACATCAACTAAAGGAGTGTTACCATCAGAAAGAAAATTTTTGTCGTCCAGCTTTCTGAAATTGCTGTCGACAGTGTCGTCAAATTCATCTGTTATATCGCCTACTACTTCTTCAATAATATCTTCCAGTGTAATAATACCTGCGGTTCCGCCGAATTCATCTACTACTATTGCCAGGTGTTTTCTGTTCTGCTGTATTTCGCGCAGCAGGTCGTCAATCTTTTTCCCTTCAGGCACAAAGAAAGGTTCGCGCACCATGCTTTGCCAGCCAAAAGTGGCATCCTGGTTTAAGTGCTCCAGCAGGTCTTTAATATTTAAAACGCCTACAATATCATCCAAATCATCCTTGTAAACAGGGTAACGGGAATAGCCGGTTTCTTTTATAATTTCCATTACCTGTTTAAAATTACAATCCTGGCCCAAAGCCGATACATCAGTGCGCGGGCGCATAATTTGTTTTACCGTGATGTTGCCAAAATGCACAATGCCCTTCAGCATTTTTGCATCCTGTTTCGATTCCTTTTTTTCAACAGTAATTTCAATGGCCTTATTTATTTCTTCAATATCAATTTCCGTATTGTAACGTTTAAGCCTCTTTTCTATTTGCTTGGTTGAGCCCACCAGAACATAATTGACAGGCTGGTATATTTTTACCATTAACAGAAATATGCCCGACATAGCCCGGGCTATTTTTAATTTATTGTGTGTGGCATACACCTTGGGTGTGGCCTCGCCAAACAATACCAGCAAAAACGTAACAAATACCAGGTTCCAGATAAACTCCAGTGCCGAGCCGGGTATAACAAAATGAAAAACGGTAATGTCGCTGAAAAACAGCATGCGTTTAGTAACAAAATAGGAGGTAACAATAACCCCGATGTTGGTGAGGTTATTGGTGATTACGATGCTTGAAAGCAGGTAGCGCGGGCGTTCAAGTAATTTGGCAACGCGATTGTCTTCGGGGTCTTCACTTTCGCGCAATGAGCCTACTTCAGCATTGCTTAATGAGAAGAAAGCAATTTCGGAGGCCGACATAACCCCTGAAAAAAAGATGAGAATAAGAATGATAAGGTTAGCGCTAATAACTACGCCGGTAGGCGCATTAATGAAAGCCTGTAGAAGAAGAGCGTGAAAGTGGACCGGACCGGTATTCAAGGTAATTTAATTTAAAACGAAAGCCAATGTTTTGCTATAAAACCGCCATTTAAAATTAAAGAAATGCAGTTTAACACAAAGCACACAAAGAAAATAGAATACAAAGGGCACAAAGAAATTTTATTCTTGGTGTTCTTTGTATAAACCTTTGTGTGCTTTGTGTTAAATGGTATTTTTTCTTTTAGTTTTTAACGGCTTCTTAGAGGCTAATATAATATAATTAAGAAGCCCCGCTATAATGAAACATTATAGCGGGGCTTTACTGTAATAATAAAAGGGATAAACTCCTTTTAGTCTCTTATTTTTTAGAACGGAAGATCATCATCTGCGGCTGTATTACTTACGCGCGACTCTTCCTGTTGTGGTTGGGCATTTGAATTTGAGTTAGAATTAGAATAAGACGAACGGCCTTCATCATTGCCTCCGCCACTGCTGTCTTTTTTGCTGTCAAGCATTCTAAAAGTATCGCAGATAATTTCGGTGATGTATTTTTTGTTACCGTCTTTATCATCGTAAGAGCGGGTCCGTATTTTACCTTCAATATACACCAGGGCACCTTTACGCAGATATTTTTCAGCAATTTCTGCTTGTTTTTTGGTTGGTATTTTAATGTTGTGCCATTCTGTTTGCTCAACTTTCTGGCCCTCTTTGTTTTTGTAGCTCTCGTCTGTAGCTATTGAAAATTCGGCAATAGCATTGTCGTTTGAAAAATGCTTTAGCACGGGGTCTTTGCCTAAGCGGCCGATTAAGGTTACTTTGTTTACCATCTTGTAAAAAATTAAATAGTGAGAAAATATTATACCTACGCCGACTTCAGTTTTTACCGGCGCAATTGAAAATGAAATTAAACTAAATTTTTTAGTTTTAGATATAAATGCACTGTTTTTGGAAATGCAAAGTTGTCAAGATGGGTAAGTTTTACTTTTTGCGCATCTGCCGCCCTGAATTTTTTAAAGCTTTGTGGCTCAATTTCAATGAATTGCGCGTGTATTTTGCGGTGAGTAAGCAGCTGCACGGAGCCTTCGGAGTAAGCTGTAATTTCGAAGTTGTTGTTTGTTAAATATCCTGCAATAGCCTCTTTTATATTTTTTTTAAGGGGTTTGGAAGTTTCAAACATGGGCAGCTCGTACAGGTTTTTCCAAATGTCGCTGTCTGTTCTTTTGCGGATATATATCTCATCCTTGCTTTTAATTACCAGGTAGTTGAAATAGCGCTCCTGTATTTTTATTTTTTTCTTTTTAACCGGTAGCTCATCAATACGATTTTGCTGATAGGCCACGCAGAATTTTTGAAAAGGGCAGGCATCGCAGCCGGGGTTTTGAGGAGTGCAAACTACTGCACCGAAATCCATAATTGCCTGGTTATACGGGCCGGGTTCATGCTCATCTATTAATTCCTGCGACAGTGTCGCAAATTTCTTTTTACCTGCTGTAGTATCTGGCGGCAAATCAATACCAAATACTCGGGCGAGCACCCTGATAACATTACCATCTACCACGGCTTTTATTTCGCTGAAAGCAAAAGAGGCTATGGCCGAGGCGGTATAATCGCCCACGCCCTTTAGTTTAATTAGTTCTTCAAAAGATGAGGGAAACTTACCGTTGTGATTGGTTTGGATGTTTTTAGCTGTTTCGTGCAGGTTCCTCGCGCGGGAATAGTAGCCCAGGCCCTGCCAAAGCTTCATTACCTCGTCTTCAGGCGCTTCGGCTAAATGTTTTACGGTAGGATATTTTTGTTTGAAATTCAGGAAATAGGGAAGACCCTGCTCAACCCGGGTTTGCTGTAAAATAATTTCCGATAACCAGATAAAATAAGGATTTTTCTCGCCTTTCCAGGGCATGTGGCGGTCATTTTTGGTGTTATTCCAGTTTAAAAGGAGTTTTGAAAATTGCTGGTTGATTGGCATGCGGGCTAATATATAAGGGGCTTTAAAACTATATTTTGACCTACTTAGAGGACAACTTTAAATAAATTAAAAATTAAAAACCCATTTTTTGATGTATTTGTTTGAATTTTTTTTTACATTTTTACATAACATTTTTGACTCTCAATTACTATCGTTAAACCCTTAATTTCAAGCCCTATGAGAAAAGCTGATGTCGTAACAAAAGTAGCAGACCTTACCGGAGTACCCAAGGTTGATGTATTGGTTACCCTCGAAGCCTTCTTCAGAGAAGTAAAAAACTCGGTGAAGAGCGGCGAAAACGTTTATGTACGTGGTTTCGGAAGCTTTATTGCTAAAAAGCGTGCCCAAAAAATTGGAAGAATTATTAAACGCAACGAAACCATCGTAATTCCGGAGCATTATATTCCTGCTTTTAAACCTGCAAAAACATTTGTTGATGCGGTTAAAAAAGGCAAGTTAGCCATTACTGAGAAGAAATAATTTTGGTGGTGTTCAAGTGCGCATGTGTTCAAGTGTTCAGGTAATACGATAATCTCATTTAGCTTAACCTGAACACTTTTTTTAGTGAAAAACGAATTTTCGGAATAGGTTTGCGGTTATTACTGCAAACCTATTTTAATTTCATCCCGATTGTACGGTCGGGATTAAAAACACAATCGCCCTGCGGCGGTATACATTACAATGAGAAGAAACCAGCTAATTGTTATTTCGGCCTGTGCTGCCCTGCTGATTGCTATTTATTTTTTCGGGAATACTAAAAAGCCTAAAGAGGAGGGTGCGGCACCTATGGGTGGCCATGCCCAGCCTCAACAGCAGGCTGCCCAGCCAGAAGCGCTTGACATAGAGGCCTATATTGCTGAGGTAAAAAGCAAAGCCCCTGCTGAAACCCAGCAAAAACTAAATGCTGCTGAAAAGGCGCAGCAATACCCGGTAATAATTGATGTTTATAAAAAGATGGATAAGCCTTTGGCTATAGCATATTATATAGTTAAAGAAGCCAACAAGGTTAATTCTGTAAAGCAATATGTGATGGCGGGCGACTATAATGCAGCCCTGATGCAGTCAGCCCCCGATGATAAATCGAAGAAGTTTTTGGGTGGAAATGTGATTAGCTGCTATAAAAAGGCGGTGGATATGGATTCAACTAGTACCGAAAACCGCATCCGTTTGGCAGGGGCTTATATGGAAGAAGGCAGCCAACCTATGTCGGGGGTATTAATGCTTTTGGATGTTGTAAAGAAGGATTCTTCCAATGTAGACGCCCAATTAATGCTGGGCCGTTTTGGCCTAATTTCGGGTCAAATTGATAAAGCCATTGCTCGTTTCGAAAAAGTTCTATATTTGCAGCCTCAAAATTCGGAGGCTTTGTTCCTGCTTGCGGAAGCTTACAACGACCAGGGCAACAAACAAAAGGCCATTGATCTGTTGGAAAGATGCAAGAAAACAGTGAAGGACCCGGCAACGAAAAAGGATATTGAGAAAGCGATTGAAACTATTAAGAAGCCAAAAAGCTAAAAATTTATTCAACTAAAAAAAGCGAGCCATGCCCTGCGGAAAAAAGAGAAAGAGACATAAGATTGCAACCCACAAACGCAAAAAGAGACTAAGAAAAAACCGTCATAAGAAGAAGTAATTCTTCGCGTTGGCAGGCGGATGCCTTCACTCATCCGCCTGCCATATAACGCTTTACACACTTTCCTTTCCTTACATCGGGCTTATCCTTCATGATTTTTAACTGTGCCTGAAAGTTTGGGCACTTAAATTATTTTACATTGAACAAGGAATTAATCATCAATTCGACCCCGACAGGAATTGATATTGCTTTGCTGGAAGATAAGTACCTGACAGAGCTACACCAGGAGCGTTCGAACAATCAGTTTGTGGTAGGCGATATTTACCTGGGCCGTATTAAAAAAGTAATGCCCGGATTAAATGCCGCCTTTATTGACGTGGGCCATGAGAAGGATGCGTTTTTGCATTATACCGACCTAAGCCCGGAGATACGTTCAGTAATGAAATTTACTACAGGGTGTATAGCGGGTAATATTTCGCCGGAACAAATGCTCAATAATTTTGAGTTGCAGCCTGAAATTGTAAAAACGGGTAACGTAAAAGAGGTACTTCAAAATAAAAATAACCTGCTGGTTCAAATACTTAAAGAACCGATTTCTACCAAAGGCCCCCGGTTAACCTGTGAGATTTCACTGGCAGGAAGGTTCCTGGTGCTGACCCCTTTTAACGACCAGGTGGGAGTATCAAAAAAAATAGACTCGGCTGAAGAACGCAAGCGACTAAAAGTGCTGGTTGAAAGCCTGAAACCCAAAAACTTTGGGGTAATAGTAAGAACTGTAGCCGCCGGTAAAAACGCTGCGGTGTTGCACGAGGATTTATTAATGCTTACTGAAAAATGGCAGGCCATGATGCGCAGCCTTAAAGGAGCGCAACCGGTTACCAAAGTGTTAAGCGAGCTAAGCAAAACCAGTGGCATATTGCGCGATTTGCTTTCGCCTGAGTTTAATAAGATTGTTACCAACGATGTAAAGCTGGCCAAAGAAATTGAAGACTACATTGAAAGTAATGCCCCTGAAAAAAAAGATATTGTAACCCGTTATACCGGCAGCACACCTATTTTCGACCACTTTGGTATTACCAAACAAATTAAAGTGGCCTTTGGCAAAACGGTTAACATACCAAACGGCAGCTACCTGATTATTGAAAAAACAGAGGCCCTGCACGTTATTGACGTAAACAGCGGCCACCGCAGCACCATGGATGGCAGCCAGGAAGGCAATGCGCTGAAAGTAAACATGGAGGCCGCCGAAGAAATAGGCCGCCAGTTAAGGCTGCGCGATCTGGGGGGAATTATTGTTATTGACTTTATTGATATGAAGAACCCCGATAACAAGCGCATACTGCATCAAAGAATGAAAGAGATAATGGACAGCGACCGCGCTACACATACTATCCTGCCTCTTTCAAAATTCAACCTGATGCAGATTACACGCGAACGTGTGCGCCCCGAGGTAAATATATCTACCACCGAAGCCTGCCCAACCTGCGGCGGCACCGGCGAAATAAATGCTTCGTTACTGCTGATTGATGAAATGGAGGGTGACCTGGCGCATTTAATGAATACCCACACCAAGCTTAAACTTTACTGTCACCCTATTTTTGCGGCGTACCTGCAAAAAGGTTTCCCATCGCGCCGGATGAACTGGTTTATCAAATACAAAAAATGGATCCGTATTTATCAAAACGAAGATTTTGCTATTACGGAATACAAGTTTTTTGATGAGCATGATGAGGAGATTAAGATAGATTAGGGAATGCTGAGTTATGATTTTTGAATTATGATTGAACAGCCGGTTTTGGGCAGTCTGATTTATTCACGCACTTTCTTTATCTTTGGAAGTATGCTAACATTCACAGTAAACGAAAAAACTTCTAAAGGCAAGTCCCTGCTTGAATTTGCTCAAAAGCTTCATGCTGATGAGGATGAAATACGCATCCGAAAATTCAGAAAGTTAACCGACGAAGAAATGGCTTTGCCAGGCAAACCTGCCGGCGAAGAGCAACTGGAAGAATGGCTAAGTCGGCCGGATACCGGCAAAGGTATTAGTGCAGAGCAATTGCTTGCGAGACTTGGAGCATCCTAATAAGCCGCAGATGGTTTTGAAGTAAATACATAACTCATAGAATCCCTTCTTTCTCCAATTCCTGTTCTAATTGTTCAAGCGTTATTTTTTCATCGTCTTTGCGCAGGCTGGCGATGATAACATCTAAAATGTCCTCCCGGTTTTCCTCCAATTGTTCGAGATTATCTATCTCAATTTGCACTAATTGTTTATTGTGGGTTATGTCTTTTATCAGTGTTACGCCTTCCATAATAGTAGTTTTTACTCTTGTGAAGATAGCCTATTTATTTAAGGCTTGAAAGGTGCAGATAGGCAGCACAGGGCAATCGCGTCTAAATATTTTCTGATGAATCTGGTGGTATCCCGGCCTGCCTGCCGCAGCTACCGTTTGGACACATCTTTTATCCGGTTTCCGCCTTAGCGGAAACTGGAATGTCCCCCCTGCCTATGCACACATCTTTTATTCCG
>PMXD01000135.1:0-16518 GCA_003165895.1 Bacteroidota bacterium
GAACCTTGGCAAAGCTTAACTTACCGACATTGACCCTTTAATAGAATGTGAGCACCATTCAAGGTTAGTTTCTCAAAATAAACGGATTTTTTTCACTAAATTTGTAAATATGACAAGCATCGAATTTACCGGTAATTTAGGCTCCACTGCAGTTAGAAAACTGCGCAAAAAAAAGTTGCAGAATGGATTGCCCTTTATGATTAATGCTAAAGAACTGCCTACCGACCAATGCTACCTGGAATATCCCGATGGAAGTATAAAACTGGTTACTGTTAAACATTCCTCCAGGGTTATGGATGTTATGCGCGAACTTACCACAACTGAAGCAACTGATTTAAGGAGACGTTTTCATTTTTCCTATCACCCATAAATGCCGGCTCTCTATATAATTACAGGTTCCAATGGTGCAGGCAAATCATCAGTTGGCTCTGATTATGTTCCTTTGCATTTACGGGGTTCAATCTTTGACGGCGATAAACTCCTGATTAAAAAAAGGGATGAGTTTTGGAATAGCGGCATCAAATCACATAAGGAATGTAAAAAGCTTGCAATTGCGGCAGTGCTAAAAACGTTTGATGATTTAGTGGATTCTTCACTAAAATGCATGGCTGATTTTGCGTACGAAGGGCACTTTACAAATGACGCAACCTGGGATGTTCCAAAAAAATTTCATGATGCCGGATACGAAATACATTTAATTTTTTTTGGGTTAACTGATACTACGTTATCCGGAACCCGGGTAATAGGCAGAGTTAACGAGGGCGGGCACTATGTAGATCCTGTAACCATAGCTGACAACTTTTACGGCAATCTTGAAAAGCTGGACAAACACTTTTCTATGTTCAACTCGGTTACTATTTTAGACACCTCCGGCACCGATCACGTTGGCCTGGTTATATTAAAAAATGGCACCCCCATTTCGGCTATTCCGCCAGGCGAACTGCCAAGATGGTTTACAGATAACCTACCTGTAATATCTGCTAAAATAATTTAATTGTAAAAGTTCAATTATTTTACAAAATATGTTCGCTTCATATCCCCTGCATAACAAATATCAACCCGTTATTGTTAAGGTGGTTCCGCTTTCAGTAACAGTGTATTTAGTTAAAGGGGCAGGAGGCGGCCCACCGGTTACGGCCCCGTTAATGTTGTAAGTGCCGCCATGGCAGGGGCAGGCAAAGCCACTGCCTGTAAAATTAACGGTACAACCCTGGTGCGTACATATTAAAGATAATGCGCTGTAACCCGTGCTTTCTTTAATAACTATTACGGAGCCGCTATTGGCAATAACATAACCCCCGTTATGAGCCAAAGCGGAATTTGCAGGTGCCGATAGGTCAAGCGTAAAATTTACCTGGCTTTGCTTACTGCATCCGTCTAAAAAGGCTAAAGTTGCAGTAACCCCGCATGCCGCGCAGGTGGTCTTCAAAAAATATTTTCTATCCATGGTTTTCTGTTTTATCATTTATTGCACAAAAGCTAATCTAATCATTTTCACCTATTTGCGCTACATCTATTTCCTCGTCGATTCGATTTGTTAAAAATCTTTCAGGTCTGATTTTCAAATTATTTGGGCAAAATTCTAACAGTTGTTCGAATTTCCGTATTTTGCATTTGCAATGATAAAACGGGTACAAAAACTGAGCACTGATGCTATATAATTCTGAACAACTTGCCACTTTTAAAAGTCAAACCTTCGCGCACTTAATAGTTGAAGAAAAGGGCCACTTACTTACCATTACCCTCAACCGGCCGGAAAAGAAAAACGCTATGAACCCGGTTTTATTTCGCGAACTTGCCTTTGCGCTTAAATACGCCAAGCATAACCACGAAATATGGGGAGTGGTAATAGCCGCCACCGGCGATGTATTTTGTGCCGGCGCCGACCTTAAATCTTTTATGGGCCACACCGAAGAAACCATCTCCAAAATACCGGAACCGAAAGGGGAAATTATCCTGGGCGATGTATTTACCCGGCTGCATAAACCTTGCATTGCCAAAGTTCATGCACCGGTTTATGCAGGTGGATTTCTGATTATCTGCGGCTGCACACACGTAATTTCGGTTGAAGAGGCCACCTTCAGCCTGCCTGAAGTAAAGCGTGGTTTATTCCCCTTCCAGGTAATGCAAAGCATGCTGCATATTATGCCGGCGCGCACCGTACTTGACTACTGCATCAGGGCTAAAAGCCTGAACGCGGCTGAAGCAGAAAAAACAGGACTGGTAACCAAAGTAGTAACTAAAGAAACCCTGGACATCGAAGTGCAAAGCCTGGTGGATGAAATATTCCAATACTCACCGTCTGCCATCAGGCTGGGGCTTGAAGCCTTTGATAATTTAAAAAAGGTGGCCCCCGGCGAAGCGCATACTTATTTAAAACAAATGTTATCGCTGGCAGTTGATACAGAAGATGCGGCGGAGGGGATATCAGCCTTTGCCGAAAAAAGAAAACCTGTTTGGAAGGGAAAATAAAAACTGAATAATTAATATAATAAACCCCGCTATGGCAAAAAAAATAGTAATAACCGCATCCTTAACCGGCGTATTGGCCACCCGCGCGCAATGCCCCTATATACCTTATACCGCCGAAGAAATAGCTTTGGAAGGCAAACGTGCAGTAGATGCCGGCGCCAGCATTTTACATATCCATGCGCGGCAGGAAAGCGGTATGCCGGCTTATGATATTAATACATACCGACGTATTGGCGAAGAGGTGCGCAAGCTGGTACCCAATGCAATCATTAATTACAGCACCGGTGCAGTGGGTATTTCAAATGAGGAACGCATACATCATGTTACAGCACTGAAACCCGAAATGGCCGCGCTGAACATGAGTTCTATGAACTACGCTATCTACTCGCCAAAAACAAAAGAGTTTTACCACGACTTCGTTTTTCAAAACCCTTTTAAAGACATCCAGTTCTTTTTAGAAAAAATGAAAGAAGCAGGCACCATACCCGAAATGGAAGTGTTTGATAACGGTCATATTAATAACGCCAGCCCTTTAATTGATATGGGCTTGCTGCAAAAACCTTACGTGTTTAGTTTTGTAATGGGCGTGTTGGGGGGTATTCCTATTTCAACGCAAAATCTGTTACACCAGGCAGCATCGGTGCCGCCGGGTTCGCACTGGCAGGTAATAGGTATTGGCAGAAAGCAATGGCAGCTGATAGCCGCCGCCATTACTATTGATGGCAACGTACGCGCAGGCCTTGAAGACAATTTCTACCTGCCTTCGGGCGAAATGGCAAAGAGCAACGGCGAACTGGTTGACGCCGCAGCAAAAATGGTAAAGATGTTAGGTCGTGAAGTGGCCAGCATTGAAGAAACCAGGGCCATGTTGAACCTAAAACCCGTTGGTCAAAATACGGTAACAGCAGTCAAGTCTTAATACTAAATACTCACTACTAAATACTCAAACCAAATTCAAAAACCAAAAAATATGAGCAGCACAAATCCATTTACTGAAGAGCATGAATTGCTGAGACAGTCCTTCCGCCAGTTTGTTGAAACTGAAATTAAGCCCAATGTTAAGTACTGGGAAGAAAACAAAATATGCGAAGCAGAAGTATTCAAAAAAATGGGGGCTCAGGGATTTTTCGGGGTTTCTTTTCCTGAAGAATACGGTGGCAGTGGTATGGATATGTGGGCAGCAGTTGCTGTTAGCGAAGAATTATCTCAAGCCAATATTGGCGGATTGGCAATGTCGCTGTATGCGCATACCTATTTGCCTTTACCCGTTATCTCGGCTTTAGGAACAGAAGAACAAAAATTAAAATATTTAGTGCCTGCATTAAAAGGCGAAAAAATTGCAGCCCTGGGCATTACTGAACCAGGTGCAGGCTCTGATGTGGGTGGTATTAAAACAATAGCCGAAGACAAGGGCGACCACTTTTTAGTGAATGGCTCCAAGATGTTTATTACCAACGGAACTATGGCCGATTTTATAGTATTGGCGGTGCGCACCGGCGAAGGCCATACATTAAGCCTGCTTATATTCGATACTGATACACCTGGTTTTTCGGCAGTGCCAATCCACAATAAATTAGGCATGCACTCATCCGATACCGGCCAGTTGTTTTTTGAAAACTGCAAAGTGCCAAAGAGCGCTTTGTTAGGCGAAAAAGATTTCGGCTTCTATTATATCATGAGCAACTTTCAGGAAGAGAGATTGATAGCTTCTATCACCGGTACAGCTGCCGCTGAAGCAGCTTTGGAAAAAGCTAAAAAATATGCCAAAGAGCGTGAAGCCTTTGGCCGCCCCATTGCTAAGTTCCAGGTGATAAGACATAAAATCGCCAAAATGGCTATCAGCGTTGAGGCATGCCGTTCATTGTCGTACCGCGCAGTAGCTGAGTATATTGAAAAAGGACCGGGTGCTTATAAAATAGTATCTATAGCTAAAGCCTTTGTTTGTGAAGAAGCATTTAACGTTATTAACGAGGCATTGCAAATACATGGCGGCTGGGGTTATATGGAAGACTTCGGCATTGCACGCTCTTTCCGCGATATCAGGTTAATGACCGTGGGCGCAGGCACTACCGAAATTATGCACGAGATAATCAGCAAAATTGAAATGGACGAAGTAAGGCACGACAAACAACTGCTTAAAGCGCGGGTGTAATACATGGTAAATATGACATCTTTTTTCAAGATGTTATCTTTACATCAACTTATCCCCCGATTTGCAAAAATGCGATGTGCAGCAATACAATGTTGCACATCGCATTTTTATTTAAAGGGGCTACTTAATGCAGTATTATTCAAAAAGGTAGAATCTGTAAGTGTATAAAGAAAATTCAGCAAGTCGCCTTTTTCTCTGGCAGTCAGGTGATGTGATTTTTTACTACGAAATAAAAAAAGAATCAACGGGTCAACGCTTGGTGATATCCGGGTGCTATCGCTATAAAAGTTGATAACCTGTTGCAGCGATTTAAACCTCCCATCGTGCATATATGGGCTACTCACTGCCACGTTGCGCAGCGAAGGCACCTTAAACTTACCGTAATCACTTAATACATGTATTACTCCTCCCCTGCCTGAATCTGCAAACTGGTACACCGTATTTACTGAATCAAGGCCATTATTCTTAAATAAATTATCAGTTAACAAAAGAGAGCTGCCTCCGCCTGAATGATGGCACCGAAAACACCCACCGGTATCGGACGAAAAGATGTGAAAGCCCCGTTCCTCGGAGGCCGTATAATGCTCTTCGCCTCTTTGTACCCGGTCATATTTCGAGTTGCACGAAATCATCGTCATTATAAATTGTTCCAGGGCCTTATCAATTTCCTCTTCATTAATATCACCCGGTCTGCCAAATGCCTTTTTAAAAAGAACAGTATAAACCGAATCAGATTTTAAATAACTGATGGTAATATCGCTTACTATAGCCAACTCATTATGGGAGGCATCTTTTGCCGTTGCATCAAGGCCAGTAATTTTGCCATCCCAGAAAAGTTGTTTCGCCCATAAAAGATTTTGAAGGGCCGGTGCATTGCGTTTGGTTAAACCGGTTTCGTTAGCACTCTTCGCCACGCCCGAGTCGCTAAAGGCATATTGAATAAGGTGACAGGAGGCACACGATTTTTCCCCGTCCTTCGAAAGATGCTTATCGTAAAAAAGCCGCCTTCCCAGCTCCACTCCTTCGTAAGTTAATGAATCGGCATATTTATTGGTGATGGGCGGAAATTTAAAGGGCCGTTGAATGGTATATTTTTTACCTGTATATAAGCTATCAGGTTCCTGCCGGCCCCAAAAATTACCAGGGGGATTGTTCCTGCACCCGGTTATTGCAATCAGTATTGCACTTGCCAAAACAACAAAAGCAGATATCCGTTTCATAAGTAACAAAAGTGAGAAACTTTAGCTGTGTTTGTGTTGCTATTTTTAAGCCATAGCCCAAAACGGCACTTGATTTTGCTCAGGCCGGAACGTGAACCGGGGTAAACTAATTCAAACCATCGGTTAATCTGCAAACAAAAACTAAAATCAGTTAAAAGTTTTTTTGAGGTACTAAGCCGCCTTAATTTCAGTTTGTCAAATGCAATAATTCAGTTAAATTGCTTAACCAGTTAAACCTAATATATTATGAAAAAAATATTTTACTTCGTTTGCCTTTCGGCCTTGTTACTGCCGGCCGGTTTATGGGCATCAGATGACACCGCACCTGCCCATAAAGGCCCCAACGCCGCGGTTAAAAAATATATTAAGGAAACCGTAATGCCTGTGCTAATACAAAAAAGGCAACAGTTTGACCGCGAATTAAGCGCCACCGAAAAAAATGAAATTGCAGAATGTAAAGCAGCCCTTAAACAGTTGCAAAACCAGCACCAGCAATGGAACCACGACAGGAAAGCCGAAGGGGACAATAAACCAGCACCGGACTATAATAACGCCGGACACGCGCAAAACCCGCAATTTGCCCAGCGCAAAGCAATTATGGAACGTTTACAGGCCATTACCGATAAACACAGCAACTCGTTACAGGATATTAAAACCCAATTAGAGCCTGCGCGCAAACAATGGGTTGAGGACCTTAAAAAATTACAACCTGTTTCTGAGGATGCCAAATCGGATGATTATTACCATGGAGAAAGACACATGATGGAGCATGACCCTGCCGGGTTTTTGTATCCACACCATATGTCAGCCGTTCACTTTTTATTATTGCCAGCAACACCGGGCGAAAACGCAGAGGGTGAATTAAAATCTGATATTGTTGAGCCGGCAGCAGCGCCTGCTGCCTCTGTAACTAACCTGGTTTCGTTTGAATTAATGCCTAACCCGGCAACTAACGATGTTCAGTTGGGCAATGATATACTACCCGCAACCAATCAGTTAAAAGTTATTGACCTGCAGGGCAAAGAAGTATTAAGCCTTGAAAATGTGCAGGCAGCGCAGCACCTGAACGTAAGCCAGCTTGCAAACGGTACTTACCTTATTCAGATAAAGAGCGGCAGCCAGTTAGTGAGCAAAAAAATTGTTATCAGCCGGTAAAAAATATTGTCAGGTATATAAAACGGATGGGAGATAAATTCTTTCATCCGTTTTTGTTTTTAGCTCATCGCTTTGCGGGATAAGATGACATCTTTTTTCAAGATGTTATCTTTGCATTTGCTAAGTCCTTTGAGTGGGGCAAATAGTGGCCTGTCCTCAGCAACCTTTATGTACCTCTACTGGCTTTTCGATTACATTATAAAATTCAAGTCATGCAGATTTACCATTTCTTACCTTATCAAAGTAATACTCCCCGTCCTCAAAGTTTGGGTATTATCCAGAAACGTTATCTCCGCTTCGTAAACGTAAACGCCGGGTAGTTGCGCGTGGCCTTTGTAGTTGCCATCCCAGCCTAAGTACTGGCTTTCAGAGTTAAATACCAGCTCGCCCCAGCGGTTAAATATTTTCAGGTTAACGGTTTTAATATTCTCTCCATATATTAAAAACACATCATTATTTCCATCGCCGTTTGGCGTAAACGAGTTAGGGATAAAAACCTGCGGGTTGCCTGTAACTATAACCGTTGCGCTGTCGCTGGCGGTGCAACCTTTGTTGTAGGTTATGGTAAGCGTGTAGTTATTAATATGGTTGTACGAATTAACCACCGGGTTAGGGCAGTCAACACAACTTAAACCCATGGAGGGGGTCCAGTTATACGACACAATAGCTGTAGCCGGGTAATTAGCAAAAGACGAGAACAGTTGAATGATTTCACCTACCTGCATGGTAGTATCATGGGGCAGAACTTCAGCAACACCTGCCAAAGGCATACCTATAAACGCCGAAGTATCGGTAACACAACCGTTGTAATTAGTTATCTGAATGCTATGGGTACCTGCAGCAAGGCTGTAAAAATCGCCGCCAATCTGCAATGGGCTTCCATCAACCCCATACTCAAATGGCGAGTTTTGCCCAACCAATCCGTTAACGTATATAGCCCCGTCAGCATACTGCGGCCCGAAACACGAAGTAGAATCCGTTGTTATACTAAACGAATCGGGCACAGCGTTGGGCACATAAGTGGTATCTAATAAAGTGCAGCCATTAGCATCTGAAATAAGCACGGTGTAATAGCCCGTATCAAGCCCTAAAATAACTGAGTCGGTTGTATAAGCATAATCTGACAGGTCGGTGGTAGCCGCATAGTTATAGGGTGGCACTCCGCCCGAGGTAACATCTACGGTAATGGTTCCGTCCTTCGAGCCTATACATTTTACCGGCGTAGAATCAATACTGTAAAGAATTTGCGCAGGCTCTCCAATAACTACATTACCGCTAATGGCACAGCCCATCTCATCTGTTACCGTGCTTTCGTATAACCCTGCGGTAAGCAGAGTTGCTGTTTGCGTGCTTTGCCCGTTACTCCATGCATAATGGTATGGTGGGGTACCACCGGCAACAATATCAACAGCATTTCCATCGCCGCCGGCATAGCATAAAGAATTTTGCCCGGTAACGGTTAATGTAAGCTCAGTTGGTTGGCTAACCAGCACACTGTCAACCGCAGTACAATTATTCGCATCCGTTACTATTACGGCGTAAAGGCCTGCGGCAAGGTTGCTATCGGGATTTTGGGCTACATTACCATTCCACGCATAAGTGTATCCCGGCACGCCATTATATGCATATACCTGAACAATACCGTTACTCTTTCCATAACAAGTAGGGTTTATAACTAAAGCACTGTCAAATACGATTTGGCCCGGCGAACTAACTATAATTTCATTGGTAACAAAACAACCCAGGTTATCAGTTATCGTAGGGTAATAATTTCCGGCTGTAATATGAGTGGCATTCTGGCTGTTAATGCCATTTCCCCAGCTATATAAATAAGGCAGCGTTCCGCCTGTTACCGTTAAATAAATGGCGCCATCAGGCATGCCATAGCAGGTAGCATTTACCACCGAATCTGAAAGCATAAGAGCAGCCGGCTGTGTAATTACTGCGGTGTCGTAAGTGGTACAGCCTAACGCATCGGTTATGGTTAACAGGTACGTGTTGGGGGGTATATTAATTCTGTTTTGCAAGGTGCTGCCGTCACTCCACAAATAGCTGTAAGGTGTAGTGCCGCCCGAAGGGCTGATAATTATACCACCGTTGCTGGCGCCATAGCACGATACATCAGTAGTATCCTCGCTCGAAGTTAAAAGCGGCGCCTGCGTAACATTGCTGTTGGCACTGGCCGTACACCCTGCATTATCGGTTACAGTTACCTGGTAGCTGCCCATAGTCAAACCGGTAATGGTGGAGGTTGTAGCTGTATTACTCCACAAATAACCGTATGGTGATGTTCCCCCGCTTACAGTTGCTGTTACGGTACCGTCTAAGCCGCCGAAACATGGTACACCGGTAGTGCTGATAACAATAGCAACCGGTGGTAAGGTGCCTATGGTAACAGTTGTGGTTGCAGTACAGCCACTGGCATCAGTAGCTGTAACCGTATAGTTTGCCGCAGCCAGGTTAGATGCAGTGCCGGTAGTACTGCCCGAACTCCATGCATAACTAATAACACCGGTACCACCGGCGGCAGTTATTGTCGCACTTCCGTTATCTCCACCCGGGCATGAAACGTCCGTAATAACAGGCACACCAAACGTAATAACCTGTGGTGCGTAAACGGTTATGGTATCCATAGCGGTGCAGCCCAAATTGTCGGTTATTGTAACGTTGTAAAGGCCGGCACTGAGATTATTGGCAGTTGCAGCAAGGGCGCCGCTGCTCCACTGGTAGCCGTAAGGCGCTGTACCTGTGGTAACATTAGCTGTGGCTGTTCCTGTAGCTGAGTAAGAGCAACTTGCAGCGGTTGAGCTAAGAGATGCCTGCACACTATCAATAGTTACATTGATAGTGTCGGTAGTACTGCAATGCCCGCTGGTAACAAAAATGATATAAGTATTGGATACAGAAGATGTATCTAAAGGATTAGGTATAGTGCTACTGGTAAGCCCTGAACCGGGCACCCAGTTGTAAATAAAAGAAGTACCGCTGATGGGATTACCGGTAACAGTTGCATTAAGCTGAACAGCACCACCGCATGAGGTAATATCAGGCCCGGCACTAACACTGAACGGCGGTGTGGTATAAATAGTAACTACTACTGAATCAACAGATGTGCACCCGTTTAGTGTTGCACTGCATATGTAAGTGGTGGTGGCAGGAGGAAACACCAGCGGGTTGCTGATATTGGTTGCCGAAATATTAGTAGCGGGGCTCCAGCTATAAGTAGTACCCGGTGCTCCATTGGCAATTAGTTGAACGGTATCGCCGGGGCAAATTGAAGTATCGTTATTAGTGGTTATTTGCTGGGCAGCCACAATATATAAGGTGATACTATCGTAAGGCGTGGTGCTGCATAGGTTAGTTAAATATAAAATTACAGTTTGGATTTGGGTAGAGGTACCTATAGGATGAATAGTTATTTGCGTGCTGCTATCGCCTGCTAAAACCTGCGCGCTGCCCGGTAAAAAGGTATAGTCGGCGCCATTAACTGCTGTGCCGCCAATAGTGTAATTAACGGTAGTGGCTTGCGAAACAGGCTTTGAAAAATTAAGATTAATAATACCATCTGCACAGCCCCTGATAGCACTGTCAGGAGTAAGAGAAGCGTGGGAAGTGTCAAAAGTTATCTGGTTCGAACTAAGGCTGTTGGCTTCAATAAACACACCCGAATCGTAACCATCGTTACCTACATCGGCAATAACCAGTTTCAGGTGGTATGTTGAGCACGGGGTTAAACCACCCATAGAGGCCGTTAATGTTGTGGTAAATCCATTGTATCTGATATAGTAGGTACTGGCATCATATGGTGCTTGTGTACCATCGCCGTTATTGACATAATACTGCGAGTAAGCCCGCGATTGACCTGCACCCGTGCAGGTTCCCCCGAAATTTCCCACAGTGCCTGAATTGACGGAGTTAATTCTGACAGGTATATTTGTTCCCGGGATTAAAGCCATATTCTGCTCACCGGTAATACCCGGGCCGCTGATAAAAAAAGCAAAGGCATCGTTGTATGTACTACACACAAATTCAGGATACTCCTCCGACCCGAAAATATATTTAAACTGAATGCTGTCGCTGGGTGCAACTATATCAAAAGTCAGGGCACAGGCATCAAACAATTCGTTATCGGGCTGGTTAATGTAGGCGGCCAGGCTGTCATCCCCCGGTGTTCCCCATCCATACGATGCAATTGTAGCATCATTAGGGCCCTCAATGCTTTGGGCCAACCCGTTGGTTAAAACGATGCCTGAATCCATGTTCAGGCTGCAACTGGTACATGTAAAACTTCCGGCCGCACCATCGGGGCAATTCAGGTTTACATTCGAAATAGTTACGCCATTACCGGTTATTATTTGAGCAAGGCTGGCGCCAATAGGGTTTACGGTTACATTTATCTGCCCAAAAACAGCCGATGAAAATATTAGAAGAGAGAATAATAAAAGGCAATAATTTTTTTTCATTGATCCACAATCACTGATTCAAATATAATTTTCAATTTTAAAAAAATTCGCTACCATGCACCTTTACCAATAAGAAGGCATATAACAAACAAAAGTTGCACCCTGGCAACTTTTGTCGTTAAAATCCAGGGCCTCCGTATATCATCGGATAAGTGTAACGCTGCCGTGCTTTTCTACCTGGGTATCGTCCAGAAATATTATTTCAGCATCGTAGGTATAAACGCCGGGGTTTTGTAACACACCCTTATAAGTGCCATCCCAGCCTTTAAATTGGTTAGTGCTTTCATAAACCAACTCGCCCCAGCGGTTAAATACCCTAAGCTTAACGGTTTTTATATTCTCGCCGTAAATTTCAAAAACATCGTTATTCCCGTCTCCGTTAGGTGTGAATGAATTTGGGATAAAAGGTTTACTCTGGTTCTCAACAATAATTTGCATACTGTCGCTGGCCACACACAGGCCGTTATAGGTAATGGTCAGATAATACTCTGATACATGGCCGTAAGGCGTTGCAACCGGGTTAGGGCAATCAACACAACTTAACCCCATGGAAGGCACCCAGTTATACGAAGTAATGTTGGATAAACTGTAGGGTGAAAAGCCCGATATCAGGGTTACAGACTGACCCAGTTGCAGGGTGGTATCAGTGGGCAAAACAGTGACATAAGCCTGGCCCGGCTGAGAAACAGTGGTATCAATATTAGTAGTACAGCCAAACTGATTGGTGGCAACTATGTAGTGCGGCCCTGCCGCCAGGTTGCCGAAATAAGAAGTATCCTGAACCTGGCCACTGTCAATGGTATAAGTATAAGGCATATTATTCACCGTGTAAGCCGTAACCCAGATAGACCCGTCAGCATATTGCTGCCCAAAACAGGTTGTAGAATCAACTATAACTGAAAAACTATCAGGCACCGGATAATTTATATAGGCTGGATGAGTTAAGGGGCAGCCATTCCCGTCGGTTAAAATAATGGTATATGAACCAGAGTCCAGCTGTGTAGCAACTCCATTGTTGGTGCTTACAAAATTTGTAAAATCTTTGGTTACAGAAAAATCATAAGGCGGGGTACCACCGCTTCCTACCGCCGTTATAGTACCGTCTTCAAGACCCGGGCAGGTAACTTGCGTTACCGTGAACGTGAAAGTCAAAAGCGGCGGTTGGGTAATAGAAGCCGTGGCAACGGTATTGCAGCCCTTACTGTCTGTAATAGTTACTGAATAAGGCACTACCGCTACAGCCAATTCCGAATCCAGTTGTGTGGTTGAACCATCGCCCCACTGATAAGCAAAAGGTGGGTTTCCACCATAACCAAAGGCAGTTAGGCTGCCATCATTTCCGCCATTGCACCTTACATTTACACGCTCAATACTATCCATTACAGGCCCGGGCTGGGTAACAACAACTGTGGTTGAAGCGGTACAACCATTACCATCCTGCACCACTACAGTATAAGAATTAGCAGCCAGGTCGTTCTGCGGGTTATTACCGGCAGTGCCGTTCCAGGTATAAGTGTAAGGACCGCCAGCTCCGCCACTTGGGTAAACTTCTGCACTGCCATTAGTTAGGCCGTGACAACTAACATTAATTACAGAATCAAGGCCAAACGTAATCTGTATACCTTGGTTAACTATGCTGGTGTCTATTACACTGCAGCCACCTGCATCAGTTGCCGTAATGTAGTAGGTACCCGCAGCCAGCCCGGTAGCCGAAGGGCTGTTAGCCTGCGGCGCATTAGCACTCCAGGTATAGGTATATCCGGGTGTTCCACCGCTTGGCGTTAAAGTAATTGAACCGGTAGAAGCGCCGTAACACTGTGCAATGTCAACTACTGCACTTAAAGCCGGCCCGTTTGCAGGTTGGGTAACAGTATAGCTTTGTGTAACCGTACAACTATTGGCATCGGTTACAGTTAAAACATAAGTACCGGCAGGCAGATTACTGATAGCCGCAGTGGTTGCAGTATTGCTCCAGGTGTAATTTAATGTACCGGTTCCACCCGTTGCGCTTGCTGCTATTGAGCCCGTTGCGCCATTTAAGCATCTGTCGTTAACCGGTGTGGCAGGATTGATAACCAGTGCCGTTGGCTGCGTAATATTAAACGTGCGGCTTTGCTGGCAGTTGTTTGCATCGGTAACTGTTACGCTGTAAGTATTGGCCGCCAGGTTATTAACCGCCGGGGTAGTGGCGCTACCTGCACTTACACCCCACGCATAACTAACAGGGCTAGCGGCGTTAGTGGTAGCTGTTATAACAATACTACCGGTTGCATTACCATTGCACAAAACGTTTACCGAATCGGCTATTATGGCAATCAGCCCTGGTTGAGTGATGGTTAAAGTGGTAGTGGTTATACAAAGGCTATCATCCGTAACACTTATGGTATAAGCCTGCGCTGCAAGGTTAGTTGCAGTTTGCGTGGTTTGGCCCGATGGTGTCCATAAATAACTATACGGTGGCGCCCCACCCGATGGGTTGATAGTTGCGCTCCCGGTGCCCCCAAAGCATTTTGCGTTATTAATAGTTGGAGCATTAAAGGTAACAGCTATTGCAGCGTTAACGGTATTGGAACTTGAAGCCGTGCATCCCTCAGCATCAGTAACAGTAACAATATAAGACGCGGCAGTAAGGTTTTGCGCCGTGGGTGAATTAAGCGCAGCGTTCTGGCTCCATTTATAAGTGTAAGCACCGGTACCCCCGGTTGGAGTTACGGTAATTTTACCGGTTGTGCTGTTCGGGCACTTATCGTTTTGAATAACGGCGGTTCCAAATACAATTTGCGGCGGTGCGGAGATAACAATATTGGTTGTTACACTGCAGCCATTAGCATCTGAAACAGTAACATAATAAGTGGCCGCACCAAGCCCCGTCTGAAATGAATCAGGTGGAAGTGGATTGCTCCAGGCATAAGTGTAAGGGCGGGTACCTCCTGAAAAAGTAGTGGTTATACTTGCGGTCTGATCACCATAGCACTTTAAAGGCGAAGTAGTAACCCCGCTGTTCACCAGTGTACCAGGTTGATTAACATAAACCGACGAGGTTCCCGAACAGGAGTTTACATCAGATACAGTTACGGTATAAGTGCCCTCGCCAAGATTAATGGCAGTGTTCGAATTACCAGGATTAGGGTTTGCATTCCATGTATAGCTATAAGGCGTAGTACCATTGGAAGCCGTAATCACTATTTTTCCGTTGTGGTCGCCAAAGCAGGTTACATTGGTAACCGCGGTATCTATATTCAACGAGCCCAGGGTAACATTCACGGTATCTGTATGTGCACAGGTTCCGCCCGTCATACTAACCACATAAGTTGTATTTACAGCAGGGTGCACAACTACCGACTTGCCAGTACCTACCGCACCGCCAGCCAACGTAGTCCATGTAAAAGCGGCCGGGCCGGGCAAAATAGTACCTGTTGTGTCGGCAGTAAGTGTTACCGCGCTGCCCGGGCATGAGCTGATATCAGGCCCCGCACTTACAGTCGAATTATCCACCTGGGCATTTACAGTCTGGGTAGTTACGCATGCGCCATTACTTACTGCAATGGTATAAGCCTGCGAAGTAACAGGATGCGCAGTAGGGTCAGCGCTGTCAGGTTTGTTAACAGCGTTTGGCCCCGTAGCTGGAGTCCAGATAATTGGATATTCATCAATATTAGGAAGGCAAAAACCGAAACGTATATTAGGTCTATCTTGTGAAGTGTTTGGCACCACACTTGACCCGCAAAGATCTACGCCATTGGCATTGGCATATAAATAACTGGTAAACAAAGTGACAGTATACTGAGCTTTATTGTTTTGATTTCCGTGTAATGTTGGGTCATTCCAGCAAACATCCACAATCAGGTTAGAAACTCCGTCCCAATTATACGCTTGCGTAAAAGCAAAGTCATTCCAGTGGTTCGCAGTCGAAGATGGCTGAATAGTAGAAGGGGCTAATACCTGTACCAGATTATTATTAAATGTAGTTAAACTGGTAAGGTTGGTACAAGCAATATTTATGGTAAAGTTCTGCAAATATGCATTGCTGTTAAAAATACCCAGATTGAAGCCTATACCATTCAAAGTGCAGGCCCCACCGAGAGCAGCAGTAAGTTCGGCTGCCGTATATAGCATTTGATTTCGCCCGCTATTATCATAGTTACCCATTATTGTCGGGAATCCGGTAGCCCCGCCGCCCTGCAACCCGGTCCCGTTACCTATAGAAGGAGTAGTATTAGTATTAGTACAAGCTGGTGCAACGCCACACAGGTTAGGTACAATCTTTGAATTTAACTGCACCAGGGTACCCGGGCAAATAGGCGTTGTAGGGGTTATAGTGGTTTGTAATATCAGGGCAGCTCCGCTAACATTTACGTGTACAGAATCAATGGCAGTACATCCACCACTTGTAACTGAAAGGATATAGGTAGTGGTATCCAGCGGCGAAGCAACCGGCGTTAAGGTAGTTGCACCAATTAAACTGCCCGTTGGCGTCCATGAATAAGTGTAGGCACCAGCTGATGGAGTAACAGTTCCATGCAAATAGGCCGACTGGTTAGCACAAATAGTGGTATCAGGGCCGGCATTAACAGTAAAAGTACAAGGCTGCGCAAAATTCTTAACAAAACCCGCTACCAAAAAACATACAACAACTAAAAATCTTTTCATGGGGTGATTTGGACTGCTAAAAATAAAAATAAACCGTTGGCAAATTGAAAAAAAACCGGGTAACTTATACAATGACAGCTATTTACCGGTACCTGTTGCATCTGCTACCATAAATCAACCTTCCGGTTTTGCCGTTTTAAGGCATATTTTCCCGGTTTAAAACAGGCATTTACATAATAAACGCCTGAATAGCCCGGTAAGGTATGCCGGTTTCAGATATTTGTGGCAATTACCTGCCATTTTACAAAGCCCGGATTGTAATTATTTCTTCAACCAAACCTGGCTTTATACCACGTTTGTTAAAACAGATATGCACAGCTATTGTTTAAACGGAAATAGTCCCCCTTAACCCAGGGCTGTTTCATTCTCTGAAGATTCACTTTCAGGCGGCTCCTCCGGAGCGCAA
>PMXD01000135.1:16530-37094 GCA_003165895.1 Bacteroidota bacterium
TGGATTTAATTTTAAACAGTTTCTTCCTTAAAAGTTAGTAATAGGTTATTTAAAATGGCTGCTTATTTTCGGTGCTTATTACTTAAACTTCGCTTATACATGAACCGCCTGCTTGTATTATTGGCCTGCCTTATGGAAATGTTGTGTGCAACAGCGCAATTAAATCCCAAACCCCGGGCAAAGCTTAATTACAACCAGGTAATGTTCGACTGCACAAAAGTAAAAGGTGCAGGTATGTATGTTTTCCAGTTAGCTGAAGATACAACCGGCGCTTCCTTTGAACATGTGTTGCTTGAACAAAAAGATTCGGCACCTGCAACCCTTATCAGCGGCCTGCAATTTGGCAAAAAATACCAATGGCGCTATGCCGGTTTGGTAAAAGGCCAGGCACCTGTTTGGAGGGGGCCATGGCATTTTGAAATTACAACAGACCCCTTGCTGCAGTACGGATTAATAAATTTTGACGTATTAAAAAACGAAGCCGGCAATAATGCCGGCGGCTTAATCATCAACGATTGCNNCACCATTGTTGACCGCAATGGCAACATGGTTTGGTACCTGCCCAAAATAAACTGGCACCCCATCATGGTGAAGAAGAATATAGAGATTAAGCCCCAGATATTTGACCTGAGGTTAAACCCCTGCGGAACTATCACTTACCTGGCCAATGCGCTTGCTGACGAAACTGATCTGGATGGCAATAATCTGTGGAAAGGGCCCGATAACGGGGAGGTTTCAGGAGGCAGTACAGAATTATACAACCACGATTTTAAGCGCGTTGCCAATGGCCATTACATGCTGTTAGGCGGTGAGCAATGGCGAAAACTACCGGCGTACAAAGATACCGCAGGCTTTTTTAAAAAATATCCTTCCCGGAAAATCATAGATGGACACGAATACGGCGAGGTTGAGTTTCCTACACTTATAGAATATGACAAAAAAGGCAAGGTTATCTGGAGCTGGAAGGGCGAGGATTACTTCGACCCGGATGCTTTTGATACCACCAAAGGTATCTTTGAGTTAAAGCCACATGTAAACGCTTTTAGTGTTGACCAGAAAGATGAATTTGTTTATATAGGCTTCAGGAATGTAAGCCGGATTGTAAAAATTGAGAAGAAAACCGGAAAAGTGGTTGATAGCTGGGGCGACAAAACCTCTGTCAGGATGCCAGCCAGATTTGTAGGGTTGCACAGACAACACGATGCCAACATTCTTAACGATGGTACCATTGCAGTTTTTAATAACAACGATTATCCGGGCCTGGATAGCTTTGCAAGTGTGCTGCTTATTTCTCAACGCGAAGAAGACAGCAGCAATAACTACGTTGCCTGGAGCTTTAGTTGCGATTTGGATTCGCTGAACCGTCATGACGAAAGAAACGGGGGTAACGTAGACCAGCTCCCAAACGGCAATTTCCTGGTATGCATGGGCAATATGAACCGGATATTTGAGGTTACCCGCAATAAAAAAATAGTATGGGATGCCGCCCTGGTACCCGAAGGAAAAGCGGGCAATAACTTCTTTCACCGGCTTTACAGGGCGCATTATATTTCATCCCTTTATCCATGTTATTTTACATTCGTTACAAACGAAGATGTTCTGCAGGCCGGCCCTCCTCACATTCAGTTAAAGATATTTAATAAGGGCAGCGAAAGCGATACTTACCAGGTAAAAATGAATTCAGCTTCGGGTAACTACCTGGCCGATATTACTACCGAAACGGTGCCTGCCAATAGTTCCCTTAACGTCAACGTAAAATCAGACCACCCTCTTAAAGGCGGAGACCTGGTTGAAGTTGTAGTAAGCTCAAAAACAAATCCTGATTTTGTCCGAAGAAGTTTGTTAACCGTAGCTAAGTAAATTCGTTGCGGTTATACCCGGCTTTATTAAATTTCAGTAATAACAAATAATAAATCTATTATGACTTCAAAAGAGGTTTTAAAGAAATTAGAGCAATTGAGAAATGAAGGCACCTCAAAAATTTTAATGAAACACGGTGCCAAAAGCCCCTGCTACGGTGTAAAAGTTGAAGAACTGAAAAAAATTCAAAAGCAGGTTAAAACAGACCATGGCCTGGCTATTGAACTTTTTAACTCCGGGATTTTTGATGCCATGTACCTGGCCGGCCTTATCATGGATGGAGCAGGTATGACAAAAAAGGAACTCACATCATGGGCAGATACTAATTACGGTTCCAGTATCAGCAGTTATACCGTGCCCTGGGTTGCATCCGAAAATAAACTTGGGCAAGAACTTGCTTTGCAATGGATTGAATCAAATAAAGAGTTTGTGGCAGTCAGCGGCTGGGCCACCTTATCATGCATCCTTTCAACCCGCCCCGATGAAGAACTGGACATTGCGTTGTTAAGAAAACTACTTAACCGGGTAGTTGAAAACATCCATACCTCGCCAAACAAAGTAAAGCAAGCCATGAACAATTTTGTAATCAGCCTGGGCAGTTACGTTGCACCGCTTACAGCCGAAGCGCTGAAGGCAGCCGGTAAAATTGGCAAAGTTAAAGTGGACGTGGGCGATACGGATTGCAAAATCCCCATGGCCGCAGATTACATTAATAAAGTGAAAGCAAAAGACGGCATTGGCAAAAAAAGAAAAACAGTTAAGTGTTAAGAAAGAACGTCCAGCAAGAACGTCTCCGAGAACGTCCCCGCAGGGTCTCCGCTTCGGGACCCTGCGGTTGTGCCGGGCCGACCGCAGGGTCCCGAAGCGGAGACCCTGCGGAGACAACAGTGTTAATCCCTGAACCATTCAATGTCCATCAATAACAAACATTACTTTGAGCGGATACCCTACAAACGATAGCCAAAAACTGGCCTGGAAGCAAACGTTAAAGAACGCCTGCATTCAATTGTTGCATGCCCGCATAGCACATATTGAACAGGCCATAACTGAAGCCCGCGAAGCTGCTAACAGCGAAGAGAAAAGCTCGGCCGGCGATAAATATGAAACCTCCAGGGCTATGAGCCATTTAGCCCAGGAAATGCAGGGCCGGCAACTGGAAGATGCCAAACAGGAACTTGATTTTATTAACCGCTTAAATACCACCGATATTTTTACCGCAGCTAACACCGGGGCCGTTGTAATTTGCCCCGATATTATTTTCTACATTTCGCTCGGATTAGGGAATACGTTGGTTGACAGTTACAAGGTAATGTTGCTATCGCCTAAAGCACCCATTGCCGGTTTACTTTACCGGAAAAAGGCGGCCGATACTTTTGAGTTCAATAAAAAAACGATTCAGATTCAAAGCATATTTTAAACCGGAAGCATGAAAACAATAGGATTAATTGGAGGCACCAGTTGGGTTTCAACAGCCGATTATTACCTCCGTGCGAAACATGTACCCGGGAATTATCCAAAGAACTCTACTGTTATTTTGCAGCTAAAGCATCTTCAACAGCTTTAACTATATTATCTTCCGTTACTTTTTTAGCGGGGTCAAAAGATGCAATTACTTTACCATCCCTGCCAATCAAAAATTTCTGAAAATTCCAGGTCACTTTGGCTTCCACAGCGCCGTTTTCTGATTTTTTAGTGAGGTAAGAATAAAGCGGGGCAATATTTTTTCCAATCACATCAATCTTTGAAAACATCGGAAACTTAACATCGTACTTCGTAGTGCAAAATGTTTTTATTTCGCTGTTGCTGCCCGGTTCCTGGCCCATAAAATCATTCTCCGGAAATCCTAATACCACCAGGCCCTGATCTTTGTATTTCGTGTACATAGCTTCAAGGTCGGCATATTGCGGGGTGTGGCCGCAATGGCTTGCAACATTTACTACCAAAATTACTTTGCCTTTATACTGGCCCAGCGAAACATCTTTGCCGTCAATGTCTTTTACGGTAAAATCATAAACCGTTTTAAAAGGGGCCGCTGCAACCAGCAATATTGTAAGGAGGGAAATGAATAATGGTTTCATGGTTCTTTATTTTTTTGTTTAAACAAATCTGATAAAATAAAAGTTCAAAAAAAGGGCCAAAGGTATTATTAACAGTCAGCCCGCGGCAAGCATTAAAACGACAGCAACGCTTTAACATAACACTGCGTTCCCATCAAAGGCGTTCCTGGGAAAGCACTCCACTGATAATTGGTTACATTATTAACGTTTACAGCCAATAACAATTTCTTATACCATTTAAGCCTGTAACTAACTTGCGCATCCAGTATATACATAGGTGCTACCTCTCCTTCATAAACTGACGATTCGCCATAATAAGGCATTTGATACCTGAACTGAAGGCCGTAACCAAAACCGCTTTGTTTTAAAGTATGATTAAAGGAAAATGAAAATTTTGCTTTAGGTGCATTAAGCGGTACCCCCTGGCCGGTTGAAAGTATAAACTGGTCTTTATCAATATAGCTTAAAGTTGAAGACAGCATGATAGTGTGCCTGTTGGTTTCAAAAACGTTGTATTGAAGGCTCATGTCAAACCCTAAAAGGTCGAGCCTGCCCAGGTTTTGGAAAGTAAGTATGTAATCTGAATTTACATATTTGGAAGCAGGCGTAATATCGCCAATAGGAAGTTGAGATACAAGAACGACCAATTCATCATAAACACTACCTGCTACTGGCGGAGTGATGGTGGGATTTTGCAAAGAAGCGGTTCCGTCCAAAGCACTTAAAATGTGATTTAACTGGCCTCCATTGGCCGTTAAGTTTCTATATAAAATACCCGAACTGTTATCAGGCCCTAAAAAAGAATTATTAAGCACAACAGCCTCTGATGCCGGGGTAAGTGCACTTACATAATTGCTGATACGGGTCCAGAATGCGTCTACCTGAATGCTCAGTTTATGGAATAAAAATCCTTTATAGCCTAACTCAAGGGTTTGGGTATATTGATTATTAATTTTTTTCAGGTTCTGAATGGCCGTTGGATTCGTTATTAAACTTGTTTTGTAATTATTGGTACTGCCATAATTATTCAGGTTAAGGGCATTATGCGAAGCAGTATCAACAGTTCCGTTGGGCCCGTATATGCCGTTAAAAACAGCGTGAATTATGGTGGTTGCATTGGCCGTGCCCCCTGCGCTGGGCGCCAATTGTTTGATAATAAAATTCATTATCGAATCAAACTGGGCAACGTTGGCAGCAGTGCTGTTATAAGCCACTGGTTGCAGGGTTGAAACTGAATTTGCCCCGCCCCATGGCGCAGGTGTAAACTCAATATTTCCGTTGGCATCACGGGGATAATTATAACCGTAAGGATTACCAATACCGCGGGCATACATGCCGTCAGGCAATTGGGTTTGGGCAAGGTCCAAAAACTGGTCAAGCGTATTTGGTGCATCAAACGCACGGTTATAGGTAAGGCGTATGTCCTGGTTTTCGGAAACTTTAAATACAATAGCGGCGCGCGGGCTGGCGGCTACATTGCCTACAATACTGTTATAATCGGCACGGAAAGCTGCAACCAGTTTAAGCCACTTCAATGGGTCGTAGGTGCCTTGCACATACAATCCGGCCATATTGGTATAGTCTACCGGCTCAAAAAGTCCGTTGATGGTACCCTCGGTATTGGGTCTTACAAACTGGGCATCGGCTCCGTAAACAAAATTCAGCTTGCTGATGGGCCTGTACGAATGTTGTATTTGTAAAACATGCAGTTTCGATTTATCAATCAGTAACTGAACCTCGTAGGGTGTAGCCCCCCTGTCGGAAGGTGATATCTGCGGAATGAGATAAGTATTACCTGCATCACTGGAGTTTATAAAGTACTGAATGAATAAATTCTTCCATTTAAATTTGGTTTGAAGGTACCAATAAATCCATCCGCCCTGCCCTCCTGCCTGTGCCGCACCCAAACCGGTAAGTTCGATGTTATGCGAACTGGAGATACCGCCGTTAACCGTAATCAGAATGTCTTTGGCAGGCTTGATATCAAACCGTGCATCTGCGTTCCATTTGCGGATGCTAAAATCCTTTTTGAACCGTTGCTCATTCAGTTTAAAAGAATCCATAACAGTTTGCCCGTTACTTCCTACGTGCGTATATTTTTGTAAAGTATCAGGCGTAAACACGTTACCGTTATGTACGCTACCGAAAATAACGCTATCCCCGGCATAAGGCTCGCGGGGATCATAATTAGGATAATCCTGCCCTTGGAAATACCCGCCCGAAATTTTGTATCCGAATATACCATTTTTGGTACGGCCTGAATGTCTGAACTCCGGATTAAGAATGTTGCCCGACAAAGCCTTGCCGCCATTATCCTGGCGGTATGTAGACATACCGCCGGTTGCGTTGGGTTCTGGTGTTGTGCCAAGCACAGTAAATCCGGATGTCATAGATACTGTGGTTTCAAACTGGTCTTTCTGCTCCAGCGGGTCTTTGGTAGTAATTGCTATTACCCCGCTTGATGCATTGGGGCCATAAAGGGCCGAAGCCGGCCCGCGGATTACTTCTATCTTATCGTAATCCAATGTGCTTGTAGGAACTAATTGATACGCGTTTACCCGCAATGAAGGAACCGAGCCAATCCGGTCGTCAACCACATTTAATACATCACCCGAAAAGATATCATTAAAGCCCCTGATAACCACGTTACTTGATATCAGGCCGGTGCGCATAATGTCTACACCGGCAGTGCCTTTCAATTCATCAACAGGAGTTGTAACCACATTGTTTTCCAGTTTATCTTTTCCAATAATGGTTATTGAAGCCGGGGCATCCAGCAGTTTCTCCTTCTCTTTTGAAACCGACACTACCACCTGATTAAGCGAAATATCGCTTGAGGCCATGTCGGCATTCAGTTTATAATCGCCACCGCCACTTTTTACCGGAAACTCTTTATTGTCGTATCCGATATAACTGATAACTACCGTCTTTGCATCCTTAGGCACCGCTAACGAATATGTACCCACGCTATCGGTGGTAGTACCAATCCTGGTACCCGGAACAGAAACAGTAGCACCCGGTAAAGGTTTTTTGGTTTCATCGCGCACAACACCCGAAATGGTAATTGTTCCCTGCGCAAAAATGAGTGTCGAAATAAAAATGTAAATGAAACTGAGTAGAATTTTTCGCTTCATACACGTCAGGTTTGGGTTGGTAATACTGAAAAACAGGAAAAATTATAAAACAGAAAATCTTATACCGGCTGCATTGCACTTTTTTATTTTCCATCTGTAACAACATCATGGAAGGTGCAATAAAATTCCAGGACCGGCGATATGTGCCGATGCCCATTTCAATAATAAACAATTACTTCTTATGTTTAAAAAAACCGCTTAAATATCTCTGTTAACATCAAAATGTTCAAGATAATCCGCCACCTTTCTTACAAACGAACCTCCCAGGGCCCCATCAATAACCCGGTGGTCGTACGAATGGGAAAGGAACATCATATGGCGTATACCTATAGTATCGCCTTCAGGTGTTTCAATAACTACAGGTTTTTTCTTAATGACACCCATGGCTAGTATAGCCACCTGCGGTTGCAGGATAATGGGCGTACCCATTACATTTCCAAAAGTACCCACGTTTGAAACAGTATAGGTTCCGCCTTCAATTTCATCAGGCTTTAATTTGCCTTCCCTTGCACGGCCGGCCAGGTCGTTTACCTTTTTGGCCAGGCCTACCAGGTTAAGCATATCGGCGTTCTTAATAACCGGTACAATCAGGTTACCGCTTGGTAAAGCAGCCGCCATGCCCACATTAATATCCTTCTTTAAAATAATATTGGTTCCATCAACAGACGAGTTGACCAGCGGAAAATCGCGCAGGGCACGGCTAACGGCTTCAATAAAAATCGGGGTAAAGGTGATGTTCTCTTTATACAGGTCGTGAAACTTCTTTTTTATTTTGTTTCTCCACAAAACAATATTGGTAACATCCGCTTCAACAAACGAGGTAACATGCGCCGAAGTGTGTTTACTCTTTACCATGCTATCGGCTATCAGCCTCCGCATCCTGTCCATTTCAATCACTTCAACATTGCCTGAATATGATTTGGCGGTAACCACCGGTATTTCAGCTTTAGGCTGCTCAACAACTCTGACTTCCTGAACGGGTTCATGTACCGGAGCCTGCTCTGAACCGCGGTTTTGTAAATGTGCCAGTATATCTTTCTTAGTAACCCTTCCATCGGCACCGGTACCGGTCAATGATTCAAGCTCAGCCATCAAAATTCCCTCCTGCCGGGCAATATTTAAAACCAGGGGCGAATAAAAGCGGTCGGCATTAGCAACGGAGTGGGTAGCAGCAACCGCAGTTTTTACTTCAGCTTTTAATGGCGCAGCAACAGTTTCGGCTTTTGTAACTACCGGAGGTTTGGGAATGGAGGTAGTTGAACTGCCCACCGAGGTTTCAAGTATGGCCACGGCTTTACCTACGGCTATTACGTCACCCTCATTATAAAGCAGCTTTTGTATGACCCCTGCTACCGGCGAAGGCACTTCTGAATCAACCTTATCGGTAGCAATTTCTAAAACGGCCTCATCCAGTTTAACACTTTCGCCTTCCTTCTTCAACCATTTTAAAATCGTTGCTTCGGTTATGCTCTCGCCCATTTTGGGCATTATCAATTCAAATTGCGCCATTACGTTGTTCGGTTTAACCAGGGTAAAAATAAAGGGATTGGGGAGAATTTAGAATTAACATAAAAGATTCAGGGTTTCATCGTCCTTTTTTATGGAATACCTATAACATTCTGCAAATTAACAGATAAACCGGAAAAAAGCGTTTCTCAGGTATTTCCTTCAAAACCTTACTTCCCTTAATCAAACCGAAGGGTAATACCTAATTTAGCACAGCCTTTGGCGGCATAGCGATGGTTAATAAAATAATAAAGTCGGTTTTTTTCGGTAACTATTTTATAGGTGTGCTGGCCGTTGCCCTGTCTCTGGAAACCATTATCCAGCTGCAGCTGCCTTTTAATTCCGTTGTCTATTACGCGCTGCTTTTTTGCGGTACCATTATGTATTACACATACGCATATGCCGGGGTGCTTCAATCCAATTCCTTAGATAATCAGCGCTCAGTTTGGTACCAACAACATCAAATCCAGGTTAAGTTTAGCCAGCTTTTCTTATTGCTACTATGTTGCATATTTGGTGTCACAGAGCTTTTGCATTGTATTGCGAACCTTTCCTTACTTTCCTGGATATACTGGCTGATAATGGTTGCCATTGGCCTGGCTGGAATACTATACTACGGATTGTTGCCCCACTCACTGGTAAAGCTAAACCTGCGTAACACGGGCTGGCTGAAAGCATTTGTTATAGGCTTTGTTTGGGCCGGATGCGTAAGCCTTTTACCCATTATTATACTGCAACTTGAACATGGCCCGTATTTCGCCGACCCGGTTCTTGTGGTATGGCTGTTTATTAAAAACTGGATGTTCTGTACCGTAAACGCTATTATGTTCGACATGAAAGATTATGCCGATGATAGCAACCGCCAGTTAAAAACGTTTGTAGTAAGGTTCGGCCTGCGCAACACTATACTTTATGTATTAACGCCCTTATGCATAGTAGGGATTTTCTTTACACTGGTATTTGCATATTACCGGCACTTTACTCTTTTACCCGTTTTATTTAATGTATTACCTTTTTTACTGTTGCTGATGGTTACCTATACTATGCAGCGGCAAAGAAATATTTTCTTTTACCTGATAGTAATAGACGGGCTGGTATTTATTAAAGCCATTTGCGGTATTGCAGGTATGGCGTTTGTTGCAACTTAGTATAAAGCTTTGAACACAAAATTATGGCCAGCAATTACGATAAAATAGCCAAAATATACGACCTGTTAAGCCGGCTTGTTTTTGGTAAGTACATCGTTAAGTCGCAGGTGTGCCTTTTAAAATATGTGCCGCCCGGAAGCACCATATTAATTGTGGGTGGCGGCACCGGTTGGATACTGGAAGAACTAAGTAAACAATACAATACCGGCTTAATAATTGATTATGTTGAGTCTTCGGCACAAATGGTAGCCCTGTCAAAAAAAAGATGGTATGGAGACAATGCCGTACATTTTATTAACCTGCCAATTGAAAGTTTTACCGCCGGCCATTCGTACGATATAATAATAACCCCTTTTGTATTTGATAATTTTAACCCTGATAAAGCCGGACAGGTATTTAAAAATCTGCATCGCGAGCTTAAAACCAAAGGGATATGGCTTTACGCCGATTTTGTTTACAACGAAAATGAAGGCCGCCTTTGGCAAAAACTGCTTTTAAAAACCATGTACCTTTTCTTCAGCCTTACCAGCAATATTGAAACCAGTGAACTGGAAAATATGGAACGCTGTTTTGATAACCGTTACCAAAAAATATTTGAAAGCTGGTTTTATGCAAGGTTCATCAGGTCGCAGGCTTATCAAAAACTGTAAGCAGGTTACTTACTCAAAATTTTAACCTCAACCCTTCTGTTTAAAGCTTTATCGTGTTCGCTAAATTCTTTCACCAAAGGGTATTTGGCGCCTAATCCTATGTAGGACATCCGGTCCTTTTCAACACCGTTTTCTGACAGGTATAAATAAATTTCCCTTGCCCTTTGCACCGAAAGGTCTTCCTTATAAGTATCTTCATCAAACGAGTCGCCCTGGTAATCGGGCAGGCAACATACATGGCCGCGTATTTCAATTTTCAGGGTTTTATTTACCAGCATGGTATTCAACAATATTTTCAATGCGCTCATTGATTTTTCTATTATCAAATGCCGGTCAGGATAGAAATTAATATCCGGTAGCTGAATAATATCATTTACCTGTGCATGGCTGATATCGATTGTTTTAACGGTTGTGGTATCCGGTATAAGTTGCACCTTTAATGTATCAGTTTTTAGCGGCATTTTCAGTTGAACAAGTATTTCAGCCCTGCGGTTATCATTCCTGTCAGCCACAGTTTGATTGCTGTTGACCGGCATGTGCTTTCCATAACCCTTTACGCTTAAAATTACCGGGTCGCCTATTCCTTTTGAAACCAGGTATGCTTTTACTGTCTGCGCCCTCTTTAATGAAAGCGCATCATTATAGGCGTTACTACCTACTGAATCGCAATGCCCGGCAATTTCAATTCTTACTATGGGCAGGCTATCTGTTCTCAAAAAATATACCAGGCTGTCTATCTCAGATTTGGCTTCCGTATTCAACCCGTAAACATCAAAATCAAAATGAACAGTTACTCTTGGTTTTGATAATGCATCTATAAACGCATTCAATTGCTCATCTGAACAGGCAATAAGCAACATGCAGACGGCAATTACCTTTTTCATAATGTGTAAACGGGTTTAATGCAAGCTTATTGCCCCATTGCGGGTGCATACCAAATTGTCACGCTCACCCCGAAAGGGTTTCTCCCACCCTTTCGGGGTTAACCCGCGGTTACTGCCGGGCGACTATTGGGTATGCACCCCCAATACCTATTTGCCGAAAAGCATTTTCAAAGCTGTTAACAGCATAAAGCCTGCAAATATTTTCTTCATTAAAACATCGGGTAACGAAATAGCAAGTTTAGAGCCAAACCAGCCGCCCACTATAAACGCTAAAGCAATTACCAGGGCATACTTTATATCCAGGTAACCTGCCTTATAATAATTCATTGCAGCAAGTATGCCTATGGGCGGCAGCATAACCGCTACGCTGGTGCCCTGTGCCTCCTTCGGCCCCAGGTTAAGCGCAAGCATAAGTGCGGGTACAATAATAAGTCCGCCACCAACACCAAACATACCACCCAACGTGCCTGCAGCAATGCCAATAAGAATTAAAACAACCAGCGTATACGTATCCATATATTTAATTTTGACGCTAAGTTGACTAAAAACAGAATAACGATACGCGGCTTTGTTTAACCACTTACGAGCCACTGTATACTTGCGTGTCCACCGTTTTTAAGCTTCACTTCCCGCTATAGCTAAAGGTGGTTATCTGTTCCGTTTCAACCGTTTTTTCGCATAGCAGGTTTAAAAACATATCAAAGCTTTTAAAGTCGGGGTCGTCTATATCTTCACGCCGGAATATGTAAGTAAAAAGGGCTTCGTAACCGGTATTGTTGGCACTATTGACATGCTCCATTAACTCACCCGATTCGTCTTTTACATCCAAAGTGCAATTGTTAAGGCCCTCCCAATTAGTAAATGCATGCAGCACTATAGTATCTGATTTAAGCAGGGAATTTAACTTAATGGTTGGTGCATCAGCAAATGTGGATGTGGCCACCAGTTTACTGTTAAGGTAAATATCAACCCTGTCAAGCCCGGAGCAGGCAAATTGTGAGTACACCGTATCAGGGAATAACAAAAGCAGTATCAATAAGTAAAAAAATATTTTCATACTTATTTTTTAGGTACCATAATAATTGCAATAGTTGGCGGGGCAAGATTACGCTCTGCATCGGCATTCAGCAAAACCTGTATTGACATTGCTTTGACGGTATCAATTTTTTTCAGGTTAACAATATATTGAAAATCAGCCGCCTCGTTGCTGCCATTGCGGTTTTGAATTCTTTCAATAGGTGTACCCGTATCTTCCTTTATATCAATGGTTGAATTTTGCAGGCCGCCTAAATCAGTACGCGCTTTAAAAACGAGGGTATCACCATCCTTAATACTATCAATATGCACTACTCCACTTTCATCTGCACGCCAGGTGCCCACCAACTTATCGTTTAAAAAAACAAAAACCCGGTCTAGCTCGTCAAGGTGATAAGGCCTTGCCAAAAACGAAAAAAAGCAAAGTAATAATATGAAACAGAACCGCAACTTTATCATACACCAGTGTTTCTTTTACCAAAAAAGATACCTGTAATTTAAGCAAAGTTTGAGCCAAAAAAGGATATAAAATCGTACCTATTGTTTAGTGTCTAAAAATATAAGCGCCACATTGTGCGGCTCAGGGTCGTTATCCTGGTGGCAGTCTAATATAACCTTAAACCGCCGGTCTTTCATTTTTCTCACATTCGCCTGGTTAAGCACATAAATAAAGGTCGCCTCTGTTTCATCTTCCAGCCTCGTTACCCGGTCTATTGTTTCTATTACATTTCCTGCCATGTCCCATAATTCCAGCGTAGTTTTTTTCAGCCCGCCTGCACCGGATATTGCCTGGAATACCAGTGTATCAGGTGGAAATGTGGTATCAATCTGCATGGTAATGGGGCGCTTATCCCGGGGCCAGCTTTGAAGTAAAAAATGGCCTACATAAATATTTACCTTCTCAAGGCCATGGTTGGTAAACGCCCTGCTGCTCAAAATAAAAGCAACCATTAAAATAGTGAAACAAAATGAACGCATCATAGCTTAAAAAACTGTTTTTCGGCCAAGCGAAGTTAGCTTTTTTGAAGTGTTGACGAAACTTCCTGAATATCCAAAAACACCAAAATCAGGCCCCCATTGAAAACCATTAATGCCTGCCTGAAACAAAGTATAGTAAAGCCGTTCTTTCAAAATCAGGATTGGTATTGGATGTTACAACCACCGTGATGGTTTCATCCACATTCGGCAACTTTTCAGGCGATACGTCAAAGCTTACTGACTTGCCATCATGAACTTCCGCAGGCTTAATTTGCTTTTTGTATGCTCCTTTTGAGGACGATATTTTAACTGTATACCGGTCGTCCTCAGTTCCGTTATTGAAAATTCTGACAGTGAACGAAGGTTCTTTTTCGTTTAGGGTATCGCTATTGGTTTGCACCGCAAAATAGCAGGGATAAAGAGATGAAGTATAATTTACGCGATACAACGACTTCTGCTGCCACGATGAAAGGCCGGGTTCATATTTTTCCATCTCTGCCTGCCAAACTACTTTTTTATCGCGCGTAATTTCAAAAACCCTGTTTATCCGGCCCATACAAACCAACAGGTTTCCGTTTTTTAACTCATTCACACTTCCGCCGCGGATGCTGTGATAATCTACTCCGTTAAACCGGCAGTCAAATTTCCAGAGCACAGTACTTTTAGAACCTTCAGCGGGTTGAGAGAATATAACCACGCCCGAAGGTTCAATAGCCATACCGCTATTTGCCAAAGGTAAGTTGCCATTATTAAAAACTGCAATTGAACCATCCTTCAACAGGGTTACATCGTGTTGTTTTGCAAAAAAACCATCGCCTTCACCGGCACCGCCTGAAGGCATTTTACTGCCCCAGCTGTGTACCGCTTCTCCGGTTTTCAAATCAATTTTTACAACCCGGCTTACGTTACGGAACCCGGCAAAAACAAACCCATTCTTTTCATCCACATCAAAAGCATTCATATGCCCCCCGGGCTCCTGGGCAAGCACACCTGAATCAGGCCTGGTTGCAAGCATTGTTTTCACTTCCTCCGCCGTAAAATAATCTTTCGAACTCCAGCACCAAACCAGGTTGCCGTTTTTATCAAACTCCTTAATCATATCGTACTGCATTCCGGTAGAACAGCCCATAATTGCAGGGTGAACAGGTATAGACATCGGAGAACCAGCAGGCTGGGGCCGGGGTGTACCAACAGGTAAACTGGCCGGCGCCGAAGTAACCGAAGGGTTCAAAATCCCTGGCGGCAAAGCCTGGCCCGGCTCATTGATTTTACTTTGCACCATATAATTGCCATTAGCAAGCCGCTTAAAACAATGATTGTAGCTGTAAGGTGAAGCAATTACTCCTTTTACAGGGTCAGGTGCCACGCTGTCTTTTGGCGCCTGCCATAACACATTACCATTCAAATCGGTTTCAACTGCCCTTCTTCCCTCTAAAAAAGTAAGCGTTCCTGCAGGTGTAAGCTGTAAATCGTTAATCTCCCCTTCGGGCCTTGCAGTGTATGCATCAGGAGGCAGAAACCATACAAAATTTCCGTCGCGGTCAACAATGGTGCGCACCTCATCTAATATTAACAGGCCGGTTGCTTTTGGGTAGTCCCCGCTTTTAAAAACTTTTAACCGGTATGCACTAGCATCGGCATAACTATTCTCCAGTATTTCAAAACTCATGGGCCCAATCCAGCCAAGTTGCCGGCCGTTTTTTACACCGGTATACTTCCAGTTATATTTCTTCCCGAATTTAAGATGGCTGATGATAGTAGCAGTGGAGGAGTCCGTACTCTGCGCCACTTTGGAACCCGTGCCACAGCCGTTATCTTCATTTACCTGCAACAGATATACTTCCGCCCCCGGCACCTTTGGGTGCTCAAACATAATTTGCGTATAATTCAGTTTAGCCCCCTGGACGGGCCAAATCCGGCTATGCCCGGAAAATGACAAAATCAGTAACAACAATAAATTCAAAAGCTTTTTGCGCATGTTATTCTTCCGTAAGTAAAACTATTCTGGAATATAGATTGCAGCCAAAAATATATTATTAACACGACTTAATACACTGTTACTTGCAGTGAGGAATACTGCCAACCTGAGCTCAACTTCATTAACTTTGGCCAATTGAAAAAGAATATAAAACGCGCTTAACCATGCCCAACATTACCGACGACTACATGAAGCAAATGCTTGCCACCACCAAAAGTTATTTTATTATGACTTTAAAGGCAGGCCCCAACATAAATCACCCCGATTTAAAGCAGATTATATGGGAACACGGCAGAAGAAATTTTGAATTAAGGGCTGAAGGGTTATTATCAATTGTTTGCCCGGTTACTGATGAGGCCGACATTCAGGGTTACGGCATATTTAACACCGACGTAGAGGCAACTAAAAAAATACTGGACGGCGACCCTGCAGTTATAGCAGGCATTTTTATTTATGACGTTTACCCGGTAAGGAGCTTTCCGGGAGATAGCTTACCTAAGTAAGAAACCGGAAACTTATAGCCACAAATTAACCACCGAAGCATCGGCCACCGGTTGTTTAACAATGGCCTCGCCCTGTTTTACCAGCACAAAATACATATCAGAGCCGAGGTCCCAGAACTGCCCGTGAAGGTAGGTTATTATGCCATTTTTCAGTCCAGCCTGTTTCATGCGGCCGGGTAGTGCATAGCGCACCCAGCCATCCAGGATGGTTATTTTTCCTATATCACCTTTGTCAACATCGGCGGGGTTATCAAAGCCGCTGTAGCCGGGCCATGGTTTTTTAAAAGAACCATTACCCACAACGTACGAGGGCACTATCACAAAGTCAACATGCTGAGCCGAAGCCTTTTTGTAACAACCGGCGTACCAACTGTCGGCACAAATCAACACTGCCATTTTTCCGGCAGGGGTACTGTAAACCGGGATACCGGCTGCATCTGCTTTGCAGGTAAAAGGCAACTCATCGGCAACAGGAAATGCCTTTTTTACAATTTTCTCATCCGCGTTGCCGTCAGGCTTGTAAACAACACTTACGTTATACAAATTACCATCGTGCACAGTTAGCGCACCACCCTTTATTTCCGGCCCGGGCAGCACAACTGAGCCCGCTACAATAGTAACCCCATACTGTAGGGACAATGTAGTGAATGTCTCATTATAAATAGCGGCCATTTGTTTGCTCTTCATACAAAATAATGCAGCAGCTGACTTATCATTTGCTTTTGCACTCAGGTATTCGGGTATAAAAGAAATGAGGTTTGATATTACCATGGTACGCATGGCCGCATCAATAGTTTTTGCATCAAATACNNCCCTGCCACAACCAGCCAGGTTCCCAGGTACTCGGGAAAAGAAACTACGGTATTTTTATTTAACCACCCTTTTGATTTTGCACGTTTAAGGTATGCATCAAGGGTATTATAGAAGCTTTGTCCGGAAGCGTAATCGCGGGGAAGCATATACGGTTGAATGCTTACAATATTACCCCGGCCTGAATCAGCGCCAAATTCCTGCATATCTACATTGCCCTGGTAACCTGCCCCGGCACTGGTAACTTTGCCGGTAAGTGCCCAGGTAAAATAAAGCGCAACGGTAAGTACAACCCCGGTAATAAAGTAGCATATTTTACGTCTCATCGGGATATTTTAAATTCCATGATTTCCGGAATGTGCGATTAAGGCGGACGCCACCAATTATTTTACCAGTCNNAAAACACTGGCGCCCTTACTCATTTCAAGCTCTACCAGAAAACCGTTTTTATACCTGTAAAAATTGTCAACCCCGTTATCCAGCTTACACTCATAAACCCCTTCGCCTTCCGGGATAAAATTCCAGTACCGGCCCAGGCGTTCTGAAAAAATAGCCCTCTGCCCTTTGGGTTCAATAAAGTACAATAATATGTTCGAAAAATCAACAGCCTGTTTAAGCACTAAGGTTTCTTCACCCCTTTTAATCACATATTTAGCGCCATCCCACAACACGGTAGCCACCTCAGTAACATCATCTTTTACGTTTTTCACATAAGAGGACACCAGTTGCCCGTTCTTATAAATAACATCCATGGTCAACTCTGAAGTTTTCTTTGTAAATAAAATACTCACCTCTGAGTTGCTGTTCATCTTATATTCTACTTCCCCCTGGCCTTTATCAATGCGCTCAACAACAGTGCTTCCTATTTTTTTACCAAAAAGTTCAACATCGTAAATATGCTTTTGCGCATTTAGCACCAGCGGAAAGATGAGTAAAAAAACAAGCGAAAACTGTCTCAAAGGGCCCCGTTATTTGTTACTATGAAAATAAAAATAAAATCAGAGAAAGCCGGAAGTAAGATATAAGAAGCAAGATATGAGATGCAAGAATAGACCTCTTCGATAAATCTGNNTTTTCAAAGAGAAGGGTGTCCGATAGGACGGGATGAGTTGGCTGCTGGGCTATTTTCCGAAGAAGTCTAATCCAAAACCGGAATAGTACAACCAATCCGTCAACTCTGCTCTCGCTTCTTGGTTCTTGGCTCTTGGTTCTACGAAACAACCACCTTCACCTTTCTGGCGTTGGCAACGGCCTTGTGCTTTAAAGTGTCTACATCGCTGCCAACCGGGCCCCAGGCCAGCGAAACGCCCATGCGACGGTATGGCCGTGTAGTTGGCTTTCCGAAAATGCGTATATCAGTATGCTTTTCTGTAATTGCATCTTCAATACCGGTGTAATCAGGGGCTTTGCCTTCTTTATCAGCTAATATTACTGCGCTGGCGCCCGCCCTTACCAGTTCAATTTCGGGTATGGGTAAACCTAATACCGCACGCGCATGCAACTCAAATTCCGAAAAATTCTGTGTACCGGCCAGGGTTACCATTCCTGTGTCGTGTGGACGGGGAGATAACTCACTGAAATAAACACCATCATCTGCTAAAAAAAACTCTACGCCCCAAATACCGGCACCGGTTAAAGCTTTGGTAACTTTACCGGCTATCAGTATCGCTTCCTGGTGGCAGGCATGGCTCATGGCACAGGGCTGCCAGCTTTCCTGGTAATCGCCCCTCTCCTGCCGGTGGCCAATTGGCGGACAAAAAAGTGTTGGCCCGTTTTTCTGCGTAACCGTAAGCAACGTTATTTCGGTATGGAATTTTACAAAAGCTTCTACTATTACTTCAGCAATATCCCCACGCTTCCCGCTTTGAGAATAATTCCATGCCTTCTCAATGTCCGCCTCACTTTTAATAGTAGACTGGCCTTTGCCAGAGGAACTCATCAACGGTTTTACCACGCAGGGAATACCCACCTCTGCCACAGCCGCCTTCAATGCTTCATACGAAGTGGCATACCTGTAATTTGCGGTTTTTAAGCCCAGCTCCTTTGCCGCAAGGTCGCGTATTTCTTTACGGTTCATGGTAAAGTTTGCCGCGCGGGCAGAAGGCACTACCTGTATGCCCTGCTTTTCGTAATCGTAAAATCTTTCGGTGCGGATGGCTTCTATTTCGGGCACAATAATGTCGGGCTGGTGTTTGGCTACAATAGTATCTAAGGCCGCTCCATCCAGCATATTTATTACTTCCCGTTCATCAGCCACCTGCTGTGCCGGTGCGTCATTGTACGAGTCAACCGCCACTACATAATGGCCCAGTCTTTTTATAGCTATTACAAACTCCTTTCCAAGCTCGCCGCTGCCAAGCAGCATTATTTTTTTAGGCATAACGTTATTTATTAAGCATAAATGAAAAAAAGCGGGCCGGTATTATTTAGCACCGGCTGCCGGAGTTTTAGTAGCCAGCCAGCTGGGTACGGTAATACGGATGTTGGTCATATGCCCTTTCAGGTTCACATCTTTTTTATTGTCTGAAGGATAACCCCAGCTGCGCATCTGGCAATCAAAATCGGCAGAAAGGTGAAAGTGTTTATGGTCGGCTTCCCAAACAAACTGTGTAATTTTTACCTTACTCAATTCCTTCACCATCGCGTAATCAGTTGAATTATATTGCAAAGCAACGGAGTAGATATCAAGTGCACCGGTTTTAGAGTCTTCGTAACTCATTTCAAAGGCAACACTTTCGGTAAAGGGGGTTTTATCGGCCTTATCATAAGTAGCGCCATTAAAGGTGGTGCTGATAACGGTTCTCGAAGGGGTCCTTCCGTCCATGGAAGCCGCTTTGCTTTCCAGTATTCCACGGAACAACTGGTCATCGCGCAGCTTAAACATTTTGCCATCAACTGCGGCAGAAAAAGAACCTTTATCCTTTTGCTGGTCATCCTCGCTCCGGAAACATAAGCCGGAGAGGGCTAATAATAAAACGATTAGTATGGGCTGTTTCATATAAGCCGCAATATAAACAAAAACTGTATTTGAATATCAGGGGGTGTACGACAAATTTCCNNAGGATTCAAAAAAAGCGAATTGTAAAAGAGGCCTATTGAAGGGATGTTGATAAAAAAGAAAGCCGCCGTGCATTACACACAGCGACCGTCGTTCCGCAGATGACCGTTAGGCCACCCTTATCTTTAATTATTTATCGTCGCCGTCGGCGCTTGCCTGGGGCACTGCATTTTTAAGCATAATCCATGAAGGTACGCTGATTACAATATCTTCCATTTTCCCTTTTACTCTCAGGGTTTGAGAAGCCTGTGCGGGTGAACCCCAGCTTTTCATTTTGGTATCAAAATCGGCGCTCAGGGTAAACGACCTCTTGTCTGAGCTCCACTCAATTTTATTCACTGTAATTTTTGTTTCTGATGGTATGCTTATAAACTTCTGGTTGTTATAGCTCAGTATCATTTTCTGGTCGGCAGCCTCGCCTAATGAGCCTTCATTAAATGTATATTCAAATCCAAGGCTTTCAGTAAATGTATTATCGTCATCGTCTTTAAAATCGCTGCCATAAAAATTAAGCATCGTGGCAACACGAGTAAGTTTACCGCCGTTTGTTGAAGCAAGTAAAGAATTTGACTCAACCGATTTATTCATTAACTCGGCGGTGTATTTGTTTTCCTCACGGGCCTGAAAAGTTTTGCCATCAATAACGGCCATTAAATAACCATCGCTTTTAAACTGTTCAACATGTGCATGGCGGCCTAGTTTAAAAGAACTGCCCGCTACCATAATTGAAAGAAGGAAGAAGAAGGTTAAGAAACGTTTCATAGCTTTTGATTTAAGGTGACAGAACCCGCCAGTTAACTGGATATACGGAAGATTTGTTAAAAGGTTACAACATGTTTTAAAATATGTTGCTGCCGGAAGGTTTTGAAAATCCGCTGATGAGCAAACCGAAGAGAGATTATAACCGGGTGTGCCCCTCTCCGCCGAGCGGACCGGGTCGGGCTATCTGCGGAATTTATCCCG